>NZ_JBQCJW010000002.1:158772-229823 GCF_051967575.1 Solibacillus silvestris | reverse complement strand
GGATTTTAATAGAACAGATTTTGATTTTGATAGAAAAGTTAAGTAGCTTGATGCGACAACTATATTGACAAACACCGACAATGGCTTGAATTAAATATACCGAAATTAAAGCAACCAATTTCAATAGCACGTACAAAATAATGATGTTGAGATCAATTAGGAAAGTATATTTTTCTAATGGCAACCAACTCAAGCAGTTAGGAGAATGTTAAATGATGCCTATCGTTACTGTTATTGTCGCTGCAAAAAATGTTGAAACATCTATAATAAAGTGTCTTCAAAGCTTGCAAAACCAAACATTGCAAGCGATAGAAGTGCTCATCATGAATGATGGTTCTACAGACGGGACAGCAAGTGTTTGTGAAACATTCATAAAGGGAGACCTTCGTTTTCAATTATTTACGCTAGAAAATGCCGGTTTAGGAGAAGCACGGAATTACGGGATAAAAAAAGCTGCCGGAAAATATATCGCATTTGTAGATGGTCATGATTTTGTGGAAAGTACGATGTATGAAAAACTGGCGCAGCGTGCAGAGCAAAAAAATGCGGATTTTGTGTTATGCGGCTATACAAAATATTGGCCTGAAACGAAGCGTAAAAAACTATATAAAATAAATGAAACGCTGTCGAATAAACCAAATCCGGTAGATTATTTCCTGGCAAAGCATAATGAGGCATATGCTATCATGTGGAATAAGCTTTTTTTGCGAAATACAATTGTAGAAAAGGAATTATTTTTTGAAAACCGTGCCTTTTTCGAGGATGTAGGTTTTGTTGCACGCTATTTATCATTTGCGAAAAAAATAGCTATTGTGAATGAACCACAATACTGCTATGTACAGCGTGAAGGCACATTTAATAAAAGCTATAATCCAACGATTGCACAATCCCATGAGCAAACATATTCGCAGCTCAAGCAATTTTTTGATAAAAGGCAATATCGCAATGTGATGGAAGCATTAAATTTAAGACTATATATATATCGCTATCATTATGTATTGGTAACGACATCGAATACACGGCAATTAAAATCTTTAGAGCGCCAAATTATGAGGGAAGGCAAAAGTTTTTCCCAACTCCCATGGAAACTTCGAATAATGAAACCATTAGTAAAGCTGAAATTATATCCGACAATTTTTCGCTTAGTTCGCAAAGTAAAGGTTTGACAGCAATTTTTCATTTTGATTAATGAAAGGGGGAAGGTTTGTTGATATTAGTCGTTGGTGGTGCAGGCTATATTGGAAGCCATGTTGTAAATCTATTAGTAGAAACAGAGCAAGTCATTGTATATGATAATTTATCAACAGGAAATCGTGAAGCAGTAAATGAAGCAGCTATTTTTATTGAAGGTGATTTAGCGGATGAACAGCGTTTGACGCAGGTTTTCTCGCTTTTTCCCATTGATGCGGTAGTCCATGTTGCAGCTGCAAGTGCAACTGCGAATTCTGTTGAAAATCCGCAGCATTATTATGAAAATAATGTTGCTGCCACTTTAGTGTTGTTAAAGGTTATGCGTACACATAAAGTCAATAATATCATTTTCTCTTCTACATCTGCTCCATTAAATGAATTTCTGCAAGAACAAAGTTTTGCTGAACCGATGAACCCATATGGTCGATCCAAATATTTTGTTGAAAGAATTTTGGAGGATTATGCGAAAGTATATAATATGAATTGTATTGTGCTGCGTTATCTTAACGTAGGTGGCGCACAAGCCATGGCACAAACGGGAGAAAATCATTTGCCTGATACCCGGTTAATACCTCTTATATTGGAACATTTAAATGGCGAAAACCCGGAGATCACAATATTTGAAGAAGATTATGTTACTTCCGATGGGACATGTATGCGGGGCTTTATTCATATTGAGGATTTGGCAAATGCCCATGCATTGGCATTACAGACGTTAAAAATTGAAAAAACGGCATTTACAATTTATAACTTAAGTGATGATCAAGGCTATTCCATAAAAGAGATTATTGAAATATGCGAGCAAATAACAAATAAAAAATCGAAAGTGAAAATTTCCAGAAGACGTGAGGATGATTCGACTGCACAAATTGCTAACCCTCAAAAAATGAAAAAAGAACTTGGTTGGCAAGCGGAAAAGAATCTTCAGCACATGATTGAGGACGCTTGGAGTTGGCATCAAAACTTGAAATATTAATGGGAAATTTTCTGCTGCATTTTACTTTGCGGCAGTTTTTTTGATTTAGCTCCTTTAAGACTGTGTATAACCGGCAATTGATCCAACAGTATGATATATCGCCAGCTTTCTTAAAGAATATAAAAACGCAGTACCAGGTGATAACAGCTGACTGACCGCTATTCCATTGCATCGAAAAATTCCAGCTTATCTGCAAATAGGCTAGGGGCAATTGATTATTCATTATAAAAATTGCTAATAACCTGAAACAAATGGTAAAATGATTAAATGTTTAGGAAGAGAAAGAGTGGTTATAAAATGAAAGTATTATTTATTGGGGATATTGTTGGTTCCATCGGACGTGATGCGGTTGAACAGTACTTGCCTCGTTTAAAGAAAAAATATAATTTGGATATTGTAATTGCAAATGGCGAAAATGCTGCGGCAGGCCGCGGGATTACCCGTCCTATTTACACTGATTTGTTGCAAATGGGCGTCGATGTCATTACGATGGGCAACCATACGTGGGATAATAAGGACATTTTTGATTTTATCGATGATGCGGATTACTTAATCCGGCCAGCGAACTTTTCGAAAGACGCACCAGGCCGCGGGATGACCCAAGTATCGAAAAATGGTGTGACAATTTCGGTCATTAATCTGCATGGCCGTGTATTCTTACCGCCCCATGAAGACCCGTTTGCAATGGCATTGGAGCTTGTCGAAGAAGCGCATAAAACCTCGCCGCTCGTGTTCGTCGATTTCCATGCAGAAGCAACGAGCGAAAAAATTGCACTAAGCTGGCATTTAGATGGCAAGGCATCTGTCGTTGTTGGGACACATACACATGTACAAACAGCCGACAATCGCATTTACCCGGGAGGCACAGCGTATATTACCGATGTTGGAATGACTGGACCATATGATGAAGTTTTAGGTATGGGAAAAGACAATGTCATTTATAAGTTTTTAACAAATATGCCTGCACGTTATGAAGTACCGAAAAAGGGTCGTGCCGTATTAAGCGCATTCTTTGTCGAGATTGATGATAAAACAGGCAAAGCAATTCGCCAAGAGCGTATTTTAATCAATGAAGACAATCCCTTTCAAGCATAAATAACACACCGCCTATTGCCTATGTGAACTTAGTATTGTTCAACACGAAGCATAGGCGTTTTTTAGTGGACAGGAAAGTGCAAGCTTATTAAGAAGAACCACATAAAATGAACATCATTTAGCTCAAATGCATTTTTCTCAACCCTGTTTAAAAAAGGGGTTTTCATAATAAAATGGAACTATAGGTAAAATATGCGTAATATACGTTCTAGTTAATCTGAGTGAATCATTAATAAACAGAGGTGAAGACAATGGTTGATATGCATTGCCATCTATTATGGAATGTAGATGATGGACCCAGAAGCATGGAAGAATCAATGAAACTGTTTGAACAAGCAGTGAAAGAAGGAATAACGACAATCATCGCCACTTCTCATAGCAATCATCCAAAATATGATGCGAAATATGAAGAAGTAACGAACCAAGTTACAATATTGCAAAATGAGCTTATCAATAATAATATTCCGCTTACTCTTTATACTGGCCATGAAGTACGATTATCCGAAAATATTGTTCCCCGCTACCAAAATAAGCAAATCCACACATTAGCCAACTCACAATATGTACTACTGGAATTACCGAATAATACAGTACCGATCTATACAAAACATATCATTCATTCATTGCTGCTAGAAGGCATTACTCCCATTATTGCCCATCCGGAACGCAATAAAGCCATTGCTGAAAAACCAGACCGTTTAGCTGAACTTATTCGCCAAGGAGCCTATTCACAAATAACAGCAGGAAGTTTAACAGGCCATTTTGGTCGAACTGTACAAAAGCTGTCACTTGATTTAATACGTGCCAATTTAGTTCACATGTATGGCTCGGATGCGCATAATACAACAACTCGTTCATTTCATTTTGAAGAAGGTCTTCGTTATTTGGAAAAAAGAAAACAATTGGAAGCAGTCGATACTTTCCTGGAAAATAACGCTAGAATTTTGCAAAATAAAACCTTTCTTATAAAAGAGCCCGAGGAAGTTGAAACTGTAAAGTGGTGGAAGATTTATTAAGTAAAAAAAGGGATGATTAATATGGAAACTATGGAAATAGGCATCTCCTAAATGAAAAATATTATTAAGTTTGTCGATTGCAAGGTTGTCCACTCTTTTTTTGGCATATAAGAATAGTTGCATCGTCATATGAATAGGATAGATTTTACAATGATTAAATGCTTCATATGAAAGTTGAAATAGAAACAAAGGGGGAAAGACAGCGGAAATTTTAGTAACAGGCGGTGCTGGATATATCGGTTCACATACATGTATCGCTTTAATTGAAAATGGGCATTCAGTAGTTGTTGCGGATAATTTAAGCAATAGCAATAAAGATTCGATCGAAAAGATTAAACACCTCACAAGTAAAGAAATCCCTTTTTATAAAATTGATGTGTCCGATCAACAAGCACTCGAGAATATTTTCGCAAATCATCATATTGACGGCATTATCCATTTGGCCGGGATGAAAGCTGTCGGCGAATCAGTGGAAAAGCCGGCATTGTATTATACAAATAACCTTGTAAGTACAATTATGCTAGTAAACGCTTGTTTGAAATTTAATATTAAACGATTTGTATTTAGCTCATCTGCTACAGTGTACGGGGAAAACAAGGTTCCGTTTGTGGAAACGATGGACCTATTGCCTCCTGCAAACCCTTATGGTGAAACAAAAATTATGTGTGAGCGAATTTTAACAGATATCGCTAAAGTAAATCCTGCGTTTTCCGTTTCCATATTACGCTATTTCAATCCGATTGGTGCGCATGAAAGCGGGCTGATTGGTGAAGCTCCTAATGGAACACCAAATAATTTAATGCCTTATGTGACACAAGTTGGCAGAGGAAAACGGCAATATTTAAGTATATTTGGCAACGATTACTTAACTGTTGATGGCACAGGTGTACGTGATTATATACATGTTATGGATTTAGCGGAAGGGCATGCAGCTGCAATTGAGCATTTGACTAAAGGGGTTCATGTTTATAATTTGGGCACAGGGCAAGGCACAACTGTTTTACAACTGGTAAAAGCTTTTGAAGCAGCAAATAGAGTTACTATACCATATAAAATCGTGGATCGCAGGCAAGGCGATATTGCGTCCTGTTATGCCGACACTTCAAAAGCTCAGCGGGAATTGGGATGGACAGCGAAACGCGATCTTCTCTCTATGTGCCGCGATGCTTGGCGCTTTGAGCAAAATTTCCAGGAAGCGTGAATTAAATCTTCTTATGCTTTGCCATGCCCGCAATTGAAAAACAGTTGGAAAGATGTTTTTGAAGGTATTTAGGATTTGATTCTAAATATCTTTTGTTGTTCTTTTTCGATTCAATTTCATATGTTCATAACGTATAAAAAAACGAAGCTTGGTTATAATGGCTCATATAAATATCATATACTATGGACTGAATGCCGGTTAATTAAAAAAATATTCCCGTCTTATTAACTTAATAACTCCACATGCTAAAAAACTCGAAGTATATTTCCCTACACTTTATTATCCGAAAATAACATATATTTTAATTTGACTAAAACCCATATTTGCAATAAACTACGAAACTTTAAATTGAATAAAAAGGGAGGCAATTGATGAAAAAAGGATGGAAGTGGGGAATTGGCATTATTGCTATTTTTTTTATAGGATGCCTCATTCTCGTGCTAAATGTGTACGGAGAAATTAAAAGTACTGCAAATGAAATATATACGCCTATTGACTATGGAATGTCTGATATTCGTTCAGAAGTAGTCGATGTTTCAACAAAAATAGAACCATTTTCAGCTTTGATTTTAGGGGTGGACGAACGAAATGGGGATGTCGGCCGCTCTGACACAATGATTGTTTTAACTGTCAACCCTACACTCCGGACAACAAAAATGCTTAGCATCCCGCGTGATACGTATACAGAAATAATCGGAAAAGGCTTTAAAGATAAGATTAATCATGCATATTCATTTGGCGGTATGGCAATGTCGGTTAAAACAGTTGAAAGTTTATTGGCAATACCTATTGATTATGTTGCAAAAGTTAATATGGAAAGCTTCGTAGATATTATTGATATAGTCGGCGGAATTACGGTAGAAAATAATTTGGAATTCAATTATGAAGGCGAATATTTTCCAGTTGGGGAATTGGCATTGGATGGCGAGGAGTCTTTGAAGTATGTACGCATGCGCTATGATGATCCCGCTGGTGATTTTGGCCGGCAAAATCGTCAAAAACAAGTCATTCAAGGCGTTTTAAAGGAAAGTATGTCGCTTAATACATTATGGAATTATAAATCGATTTTCAAAACAATAGAAAAGAATATCGAAATAAATGCCGCTTTCGAAGATTTACTTAACATACGAAAAAACTATGGCGATAGTTTTACTACGATTGAGCAGCTCTTTATGAATAATGGAGAAAGCATGATGCTGAATAACATTTATTATTATGTGCCAAATAAGGGAGAGCTTACACATATTCAAAATAACTTAAAGGAGCATTTGGGGATTTGAAGCAGCAATATTCACCAAATGTTTGTGGATGTTTTATTACTTTTGAGTAGTGATAATGTTTCTAATCATAACATATACAATACAATTGACTTCGAAAGGAACGACATTAAAGAACATACGGATGGTTTTAATACAGCCTCATTACTTTAAACATAGAAAGGGAGTTTTTATGAAAATTGTAAAAAAAGCAATCATTCCAGCAGCAGGTTTAGGTACACGGTTTTTGCCGGCAACAAAAGCGATGCCTAAGGAAATGCTACCAATTGTAGATCGTCCTACCATTGAATATATTGTAGAAGAGGCGATTCTTTCAGGTATTGAAGACATCATCATTGTAACAGGAAAAGGAAAGCGCGCGATAGAAGATCATTTCGATCGGAATTTCGAACTTGAACAGCATTTAAAAGAAAAAGGTAAGCTTGACTTGCTGGAAAAAGTGAATAAATCCTCGAACGTCAATATTCATTATATTCGCCAAAAAGAACCAAAAGGGTTGGGCCACGCAATCTGGTGTGCACGCAAATTTATCGGAAATGAGCCTTTTGCCGTGCTTTTGGGAGATGATATTGTGCAAGCGAACGTTCCTTGCACAAAACAATTAATCGCACAATATGAACAAACAGGCAGTTCAATCATTGGTGTACAGCATGTTTCGTACGAAGAAACAGAACGCTACGGCATTATTGATCCGATTAATAATAAGGATCGGGTGTATCGCGTGCGCAAATTTATTGAAAAACCAAAACTAGGGAGTGCACCTTCAAATTTAGCAATAATGGGACGCTATGTGTTGACACCTGAAATTTTCACTTTTCTTGAGTGTCAAGAAGCAGGGGCAGGGGGGGAAATTCAACTGACAGATGCGATACAAAAGTTAAATGAAATTCAGCAAGTATATGCGTACAACTTTGATGGCAAACGGTTTGATGTCGGTGAAAAACTAGGGTTTATACTGACAACAATCGAGTTTGCTCTCCATAACGAAGAGTTGGCATCCGATGTTCGTAAAATGCTGCAAAGATTCCAGAACAACTCTTCAAAATCAACATTATTGGAGGGAATCCATTGAAAGTAGCAGTAGTTGGCACAGGATATGTTGGTTTGGTAACAGGTGTCGCTTTGTCGGAAATTGGCCACCATGTCACTTGTATCGATATTGATGAAGCGAAAGTGAAAAAAATGAGAAAAGGGGTTTCCCCGATATTTGAACCTAGTTTATCAAACTTTATGAAAAAGAATATACAGGCTGGAAGATTATATTTTACGACAGATTACGAAGATGGATTTAAAGAGGCACAGGTAATTTATATTGCTGTTGGAACACCTGAAAATGAAGATGGCTCAGCAAATTTGCAATATGTGGAACAAGTGGCCACAACAATCGCTCTAACCGCCAAGCAAGATACGATTGTTGTGACAAAAAGTACCGTACCAGTTGGCACGAATGATCGATTACGGCAAATAATCGATCATAACAAATTATACCATATAAATATTGAAGTTGTTTCAAATCCTGAATTTTTAAGAGAAGGTTCCGCTATTTTTGATTCCTTTCATGGAGATCGAATTGTCATTGGAACAAATAGTGAAAGAGCAGCCAATATTCTAGCTGAAGTGAATCGCCCTTTCAATATCCCGATTTATATTACAGATATTCGAAGTGCGGAAATGATTAAATATGCTTCCAATGCTTTTTTGGCTACGAAAATAAGCTTCATAAACGAAATCGCCAATATTTGCGAACGAGTAGGAGCTGATGTGGAGAAAGTTGCCGTTGGGATGGGCCTTGATAAACGAATAGGCCCCGGATTTTTAAAAGCGGGGATTGGATATGGAGGATCATGTTTCCCGAAAGATACAAAAGCTCTAATTCAAATAGCCGGCAATGTGAAATACGACTTTGAATTATTAAAAGGCGTAGTTAATGTAAACAAAAAACAGCAGCGAATATTACTTGATAAGTTATACGAAAAAATCGGCAATGTGACAGGGAAGAAGATTGCGATTTTAGGATTGGCATTCAAACCAAACACCGATGATATGCGTGAAGCTCCTTCAATTCAAATAATCAATGAACTCGTAAAATCGGGGGCAATCGTTTATGCATATGATCCGATTGCGATGGGAAATGCGAAAAATATTTTAGGCGACACCCTTGTATATATGGAAGATATAGGAGAAGCAATTGAAAATGCAGCTGCTGTATTGATTCTTACAGAATGGGATGAAATCAAGAATGTGGACTTAACGATTTTCCATTCTATGGATACTCCCATTATATTGGACGGGAGAAACTGCTTTAATGTAAATGATATGGAAAAGCATAATTTTGACTACTTTTCAATTGGAAGAAAAGAGACAAAAACTACTGTTCCAGCTGCATTAGAAAGTTGGTGAAAGGAAATGATTTCACCAGCTTCCAGTGAAAATCCATCTGTTAAACGAAAACAATCTCTAACTAATCTGCACGTTCAAATAAATAACAATAAGTGCTATTTAATAAGCAAAAGAATCATTGATTTTGCATTGGCTTTGCTTGGATTAATCTTTTTGTCTCCGCTATTTATGTTAATAGCCATCACAATCAAAGCGGAAGACTATAAAGGACCGGTTCTTTATAAACAGATTAGAATAGGAAAAGACAGCAAGGAATTTTATATTTACAAGTTTCGTTCGATGGTGCCGAATGCTGAATGTTTAAAAGCTACATTGTCCGATCAAAATGAAGCGAGCGGTCCAGTATTTAAAATGAAAAGGGATCCTAGAGTGACAAAGGTTGGACGGTTTATACGGAAGACGAGTTTAGATGAATTACCGCAGCTTATCAATGTCGTAAAAGGAGAGATGAGTCTAGTAGGACCAAGACCGCCGCTCCCGGAGGAAGTGGCACAATATACAAACTATGAATTTCAACGATTAAGTGTTACGCCTGGATTAACTTGCTATTGGCAAGTTAGCGGGAGGAGCAATATTGAATTTAGTGAGTGGATGCAGCTCGATATGAAATATATTAGTAAGCGAAGCATCTGGGTAGATATGAAGTTGATTTTAAAAACGATAGTTGTTTTATTCGGCTCAAGAGGGGCCTACTAAAGGGGGCAGCGCTATCTAGCAGAGTGCCGGTAATCTTTACAGCTAATGCAGAAGCCTGGCTTTGGAGTTGAATTCATGTTCATCTTATAAATGGAACAGGAAAGGTAAATATAAAAATGTCTAAATTAAATTATAAAACTAAACTGAACCCTGATTTATATTTATTTTACTTTTTATGGCCGATCATTATTGCCCCTAAGGAAATACAATTTATTATAATATTTGCCGTATTACTAAATTTACTTTGCAGGCATAAACTATATTTCGATGCTTTAAGTTATTTTATGCTAGGTTTTATTTTTATTTATTTGTTTTCGATTATTTATAATGTAATCGGAAATTCTTTTGAGTTTAGTCGAATACTTGCCACTATAAATACTTTTAGTCTTTGGATTTTTTCATTGATTTTCTATCTTATTTTTAGATCTATTAATATAGATATGAATAAAATAAAAAAGGCTGCATTTATTAACTATTGTATTCTAATTACTTTGTGGGTTTGCAG
Source organism: Solibacillus silvestris (assembly GCF_051967575.1). Taxonomy (NCBI): domain Bacteria; kingdom Bacillati; phylum Bacillota; class Bacilli; order Caryophanales; family Caryophanaceae; genus Solibacillus; species Solibacillus silvestris. The sequence goes on along the minus strand of NZ_JBQCJW010000002.1, from coordinate 219,466 downwards.
TTTGCTGATTTACTGCATTACAAAATACTCAGATTTTAAAGTTGCCAACAGAATTCTATATTACACAGAATGGTTTGGCAACATGAAAGTGATTCGTTTTGTAGGGTTTATGGATTATTCAAATTTAATTATCGTATTTTTTATGTTTTTCTACCCTTTATTTCTTTTGACTGTATTAGAGATGAGAAATCCACTTATTAAGATTTTGTTAACTATCGGTGGCCTGCTGCCGATCATTACTACCTTTTCCAGAAGCGGCTATTTAATTGTTCTACTGTATCTATTTATAATCAGCCTAATTTATTTATATGGCAAAGTGAATAAAAAACTGTTTACAGCTTCCGTATTCTTTACCCTCTCTTTAGTTCTACCTATTGTAATTTATACGAATTTTCCCGACGGAGTTTTTTCAATATTAAAAGAATTATTCGAAGCAAGGGAAGGCAGCAATGACAGTAGAACCTATTTAATGAAAGAAAGCATCCGCATGACAATGGAAAACTCTCCGCTTATAGGGATGGGGGTAAAAGTTACATCATTAATAGGGTATCCTCTTGGGTCGCACTCGACAATAGTAGGTTTTTTCTACAAGACAGGAATTTTAGGTCTTATTGCAGGGGCTGCTATATTTTTGATCATCAATATAAAAATGTTGCTTAGCGGCGGAAATATGGATAAGAAGCTTATGAAGATTTCATTATTAATTATGTCATCTTTATTTATTGTTGAAGACATTGATGGTTCTAACTGGATTATCATTTTCTACTTTTTGCTTGCTGCCCTGATTGTAAACAACCGAAAAAAGAACATGGAATCTTTTATAACGCAATAAATTTGTCAAGAGGTGAAATTATGATGAGCTTCATAGAAAAAGAATTATTTTTAGAAAGTAAACATGCACTGCTGGACGTAATTATTACAAATACAAAGCAAAAGAAAAAAAAAGCTTACTATGCGATCAATGCTGACTGTATGCTCAATTATTGGAAGGATAATGAGTACTGCAAAATCATTAATGAAACGGAGAATGTAGTCTATGTAGATGGAATGGGCGTTATTTATGCTCAAAAATTTTTGAAACTACATCCTGCCAAAGAACGGATAGCGACAACCGATTTATTTCCTGCATTGGTGGAAGTTTTGCACAATTGTAATAGTGATATAAGAATTTTTTTATTGGGCGGCGAAAAAGATACAGCAAAAAGAGTGAAGAACAATATGCTTAAAAAATACCCTAAAGTGAATATTGTAGGGACGCATCATGGATATTTCAATAAAATGGAAGAAAGTGCTAATGTCATAAATTTAATAAACTCTTTGAATGTGGATATCCTTTTTGTTGGATTTGGCAATCCTGTGCAAGAGAAATGGGTGCATAGTCATTTCGATTTCCTGCAAGCAAACACAGTCATTACTTGTGGCGGTTTATTTGATTATTATTCCAATAATGTGAAAAGAGCGCCATTATTTATGCAAAAATTGGGGTTTGAATGGCTTTATAGATTTTTGCAAGAACCTAGAAGATTATATAGAAGATATATATTCGGGAATGTAAGTTATTTATCGAAAGTATTTTATTTAAAATTAAAACTTAAAGCTTGAAAGTCCGTAATAGGAGAGGAACAGATGCATTTAAATCAATATCATATCGTTATTTTATCCAGTATTAAGTGGGACTTCCTATGGCAAAGGCATCAAATATTTGCGAGTTTTCTTTCAAATTATACAGATGTAACATTTGTGGAAACGACAGGTTTAAGAAATCCTGATTTGAAGAAGGCGACAAACCGATTATACAGAGGAATCGCGAAAAGCAATAATTTAAAACAAACAAATGAAAAAAGTTCATTGAATGTGCTGCCACCGATCGTATTTCCGCCAACCTTTAAAATATTCAGGGAAATTAATAAATTATTCTTTGTGCCTAAGCTAACCCGCAAAATAAACGAATTTTCAAGCAAGCCTATTATTTTGCTGACATATTTACCAACTGAAACCTCGCTGGATTTATCAAAACAATTAAAACCCGTAAAGTTAGTATATGATTGTGTTTTAAATTTCGAAAATTTCCCTGGGGTTGTGAAAGATATTAAAACAACCGAAAATATACTAATAAAAAATGCGGATTGCTTTATTGTCGATTCCATACATTTGCATAAGAAACATAAAGTGAAAAGAAAAGATATAATCGAAATTCCCGCAGCGGTGAATTTTGAACATTTCAATGCTTTATATGAACATGAAATTTCCAATAATATTGTGAAAAAAGCAACATACTTCGGCGGTATAGACAATTACCGCATGGATTGGGATATTATTAGAAGTTTATTATCTGAAAATATCGTTGTCGAATTAATTGGTCCTGCACCAGATAAAATTCCTGTATCACATCCAAACTTAATTCATAAAAAGCCTATATCACATCATTTATTACCTCAAACATTGAAAGAAAGCGATGTTTTAATTCTACCGTATAAAATTACTGAATTTACTAAAGGAACATTTCCGGCCAAACTTTTTGAATGCTTTGCAACAGGCAAACCTATTGTGGCTACAGCTCTTCCTGACTTGGAAGTTTATGAAGAAGTAATCGATATTGGGCGAACACCCGATTCTTTTGCTAGTAAAGTAAAATTAGCTGTTAAGCAGGATCTTGATTTTCCGGATAGAAGGCTGGCCCGCTTGGAAATCGCCAAAGAAAATTCATGGGAAAACAGATGCAATTATTTTAAGGATGTTTTAGAAAATAAGGTGGTTATTATGTCAAAGGCACATTAAAAAATTATATGCCATATTGGGATGGTTCCTAACTGCTATTAGGGGGCATCTTTTTTAATGATGAGTCTTTGTTGATTTTAATAGAAGAGTTAGCCATGAATTTCAAGGTTGTATAACGATTTTAGCAGTAGTGAAACATAAACTTTTATAGTGATGTGGCGGGCGCGGAATCATCTCACGGTTTGGTGTAAGGATGTATTAAATTTAAGAATATTACTATATTTTTATATTGCAATTCATTCTAATTTCATTAGTAGCTGAATACTATAATAGTGTGCCTTGCTATGGATTTTTTAAGGGTTTCAAATAAGTTTCATCTACTATGGTAGCTAAGCCGGCACTAAATATTCCACATCTATCCAAGGTTGAATTCAAAATATTTATCGGGCTATTTTTGCGCGACATTAAATCGTAGGAGGTATTATAAATGGTCATATTAAAAAGGACTTTCAGGTCTATTTTTCAGCTGTTGGCAAAGAAATCCCCTGAAATGGCTAGTAAAATAATATTTTTTAAAACTTTTGGAAAAAGGCTTAACTTGAAAAATCCAATAACATTCAATGAAAAATTAATGTGGCTGAAACTGTATGAAGATGATTCGCTAAAGACGATATGCACAGATAAATATTTGGTGCGCGATTATATAAAGCAAGCAGGCTATTCTCAAATCTTGATTGATTTATATAAAGTATATGAAAATGTGGACGACATCGACTTTCGGGAATTGCCGAACAGCTTTGTGATGAAATGTACACATGGATCGGGCTTTAACATTATTTGTGCGTGCAAGGATACGTTGGACAGGGGCAAAACAATCCTCCAATTGAAAAAGTGGATGGAAACGGATTTTTCCGTAATTAATTGTGAACCACATTATTCAAAAATAAAGCCAAGAATCATTGTAGAGCGGTTTTTAGGGGAAGAAATGAATGAAAAATTGCCTATAGATTATAAAATTCATTGCTTTCATGGTCAGCCGCACATTTTCGATGTCGTATTAAATCGGGGAACTAAGGAAAAAAAACATATTATGTTGAACAGCGGATGGCAAGTAATCCCCTACACAAACGATAGCAAAGATTTTGCGGGAGGGATAAAAAAGCCGGAGAAATTGGATGAAATGCTAAAAATGGCAGCGGAATTAAGCAAAGATTTTACTTATGTAAGGGTGGATTTTTATTATTATAATGATCAGATCTATTTTGGTGAGCTAACATTTACTCCAGGTGCTTGTATAGATACGGAGTATTCAGAAGGTGTCGACTTTAAAATGGGGAAATTATTGGATTTGACAGCTTTAAAAAACGAAACTTTATCTAAAAGACTAGTTAGAGTTTAAAAAATTGCTCATTATTTTATAAATGCGGGATGTACCGAAAGAATGCGGTTCAGATAAGGCGATGATGCAAGCGAAATGGCAAATGAGAAATGCAGTGCTCATAGCCAGGTTAAACAAAAGGAGTAAGTAATGTCGAAAATAAAAGAGATAATGAATAGCTTTATAGTGAAAAGTGTAATGAAGGTAGCTTCAGGCACAGCTTTAGCACAACTGATTGCATTATTGCTTATTCCATTTATTACAAAAATATACGGTTCTGAATCATATGGAATTATGGGGGTATATATATCTTTTTTAACTCTGTTAACGAGCATAGTAGCTTTAACCCTTCCAAAAGCCATTGTGCTGCCCAAGAAAATTGAGGAAGCACAAGCATTAACTGCATTATCTTTTAGAATAATCGTTTTTATGACAAGTCTCTCATTTATACTTCTTTTATTCACCAAAGAGAAATTAATAAATATATTGGGAATTGAATCAATCGGAAACTGGATCCTTTTAATTCCGCTAGCCGCCTTTTTTTCTGGTGTCCTCCAGATTGTCCAACAATGGACGATCCGCGAAAATCAATTTGGGATTTTTGCGAAAACAGCAGTTTATCAATCTTTGTATAATCACGGAGGAAAAGTTTTAGCTGGATGGATAGCACCATTGTCAGCCAATTTAATTGTTATTTCTTCAGTCGTGGATTTAGTGCGTGCAAATATTATGATGAAGGCATTTAAGAAGAAAAGGTTGATTGATTTTGGGTTTTTACGGAAAAACGAGCGGGACAATCGTGAGTTATTAAAAAAATATAAAGACTTTCCTTTATATCAAGCCCCTGAGGAATTTATTGATGCCATTTCCCAAGGAGTGCCGGTCATCATTTTAACATCTTTTTTTGGACCAATGAGTGCTGGGTTTTATACATTAAGCAGAACGGTTATTTCGGCGCCTTCATCTCTTCTAGGGAGCGCAATAAACGATGTATATTATCCGAGATTAGCACAGGCGTTGCAGAGCAATGAACCTCTCAAACCTATTTTAGTAAAGGCTACAAAAACTTTATTGTTGGTGGGAGCGGTACCCTATGCAATACTTTTTGTTTTTTCCCCTCCGCTCTTTGAAGCGATATTTGGCACTCAATGGAGAACAGCGGGAGAATATTCAAGATGGCTGGTTTTATGGATTTATATAATGTTTGCAAATGGTCCTTGTGTAAAAGCCTTGATTGTAATGGGAGAACAAAAATGGAGTTTGAAGTTTTCGGTAATAACGCTCATTTTTAGGCTAATCATATTGATTATCGGGGCAGTATTATTCAAAGATGAGCTAATTGCCATTATTCTCTTTTCGGTACTTGGTTTTATCGTCAATGTTAGCTTCATTTTGCAAACATTCATTAAAGCAAAATACTTCGATGAGAGGAGGGGAATGGATTTTGACTAATTTGTTTATTTGCGGGGATATTGTAAATTGCTCCAATAACGAAGAAATTTGCGACCGAGATTTGAAGGAAATAATAACGAAATCTGATTATGCCATTTGTAATTTTGAAGCGCCGATCAATAATAGCGGCAGTAAAGCGCCGAAATTAGGCATCCATCTTCAACAGAAGAGAGAAACAGTTGAGATCCTGAAGAACACAGGGTTTAAATTATTATGTTTATCCAATAACCACATAATGGACTATGGAACTGAAGCTTTAAATGCCACAATAAAAGAAATTGAGAGCAATCGACTTGACCATATTGGTGCGGGCTTGGATTTTATGTCTGCTTATAAACCTTTAATAAAGCAATTTGGTGATGCAAAAATAGGGTTCATAAATTGCTGTGAGGCACAATTCGGGGTTTTGGATAATAAGAGCAATATGGCTGATGCAGGCTATGCATGGATCAATCATCGACTCATTTGTAAGCTGGTTTTGGAACTGAAAAAAGAATGTGATCTCATTATATTATTGGCCCATGCAGGTTTGGAGGATGTTTCCATTCCACAAATAGAGTGGAGGGAGAAATACAAGCTTTTTTGTGATTTAGGAGTCGATTTAGTAGTCGGTTCGCATCCGCATGTGCCTCAAGGATTTGAAAAATACAATAATTCCTATATTTTTTACAGTTTGGGCAACTTTTACTTTGACGAAGTTGAAAATTTTATTGGCAAAAAAGATAGTTCATATTCCATTTCAATTAAAATAGCTGAAAAAAAGATACAGGGTATACAGTTCGTTTATCATTATACACAAAATAATAAAGTGTGTTTGGCCGCCGAACATGAAGTCGATATTGAAGGATTGAACAAACTGTTGGGCAAGGATTATAAACAGCTGCATAAAAAAATAACTAATGAAGCATATGCTAACATACTAAAAGCGACTACGATATTCACTAAACGCTTTAGAGTATTCGACAAATCTTTTATCGGCAACATGATTACAGGCATAAAAAGTAATAATGCTGTTAGGCGTATATTCAATAAAAGTGAAATTGATAAAAATATAGCACATATGCATTATATAAGAAATGAATCGTATTATTATGTAATTAAAAACGTTCTAATAGATAGAGTATACAAATAAACGGAAATACGCTGTTTCAATCAATTACATTACAATTTTAAACGTGATTTGCTTATGAAATACGGCTTTCCATAATCCATTTTTACGGCAGCAAAATTTTTTGCAAAATCAGCTCCCCTCTCCGCAGTAAAGTTTTGTTGCAACCTTATTGAAATCAGTCTGGCACAAGGAGAATTATGACGAAATAATTCAGGGGATAATTTATGGAGGAGAGATCTTTTTGAAGAAGGCTAGAGGTATATATTTGCTCTTTTCAGATGAAAAAGCTTTAATAAATGCATTTCCAGGAGTACATAAAAAAGTGATTAACCAATTGAAAAGCTTTGCTGCTTCGGAAATGTCCGTAGATTTAGTTTATTATAATTTTAATAATCCAGTATTCACGAAAGTATTAAACATGCTGCCTTTAGAATTATACGTAACGAATTTTAAAAGAGAGGAATTTGAGAACATCGATTTCATTTATATTAGAAAGCCGGATATAAATAGTTCTTTTATTAGATTATTAACAAAAATTAAACGGAAGACAAGCTGCAAAATTTTAATGGAAATTCCTACGTATCCTTATGATAGCGAATATAAAGATACAATCATAAGCGAAATTAAGCTAAAAAAGGAAATGAAATACCGCCAAAAACTATGCGGGTTAATCGATAAAATTGTCACTTTTTCAAATGATAAAATGATTTGGGGCATAGAAACAATAAAAGTATCCAATGGAATAGATTTGGAGAGTCTCCAAACTATAAAAAGCAATAATATAAAATATATAAATATGATTGCAGCAGCAACCCATAATTTCTGGCATGGCTACGATAGGCTGATTAGAGGAATGGCAGATTTTAAAAAAAAATTCCCTTTAGAAATAGATCGGGTTAAATTGCATATTGTAGGCGACGGACCTGCAATCAGTGAATATAAAAAAATAGTGGTAGCCGAAAAATTGGAGGGGAATGTGTTTTTTTACGGCAATTTAATTGGGAAATCATTGGATGAAGTATTCAGCATTTCCAATTTAGGGGTAGATGCTTTGGCGAGGCACAGGTCCGAAGTTTATTATAATAGTTCCTTAAAAGGTAAAGAATACTGCGCCAGAGGGTTACCGATAATTTCCGGTGTCGAAACGGAATTAGATGGATTTGCTGAATTTCCTTATTATTTCAGAGTTCCGGCTGATGATTCCAATATAGAAATAAAAGATATAATAACCTTTTTTAATAGCGTGTATGAAGATGAACAGGAAGAAGTAATACGTAACATTAGAAAATTTGCGGAAGATAGATTTGATATGGGCTATACTATGAAACCAATAATTGAATACTTAAATGATATATAAGCGGAAAATTTATAAAATCAGACTAATTAGACGGCCTCCCATATACACAAACTTTTTCATTACGCCCTTCATCACATCCACTTTATAGTTATGGAACGACTAAAATATATAATAATTCATTCCATCATATATACTTAAGAAATTTTCCCCTCGTTCAACTTTAAAATTTTTTTCCGAAGGCAATACAATATTGAATGACAGTTTCATCGAGGAATTCTGCATCTTATTCTAATTATATATATGACTGAATAATATAATAGAAGGTCATACTGGTAGATATGCTAGGCTTTAAAGATTTAGCAATGGCAATATGCAAATGTAAATGATGTATAGTTTGTAGACATTATAAAATTAAAAGTATTCATTTTAAACAAAGGAGGAATATGCTGTTTTTTTAGCGGAATAGCATGGATGGATATAGCCTAATATATATAGTTTTACGGGAAAATAGGTTATAGAAATTAATTTGATGAAAAATAAATAACGCACACATATTGCTATACAATAAAAACGTTCTCATTGCTAAGGTTTATAAATAATTCCATTGTAAACGGGGGAGAAACGTGTCAACTCAATTACTCCAAACTGGTATTTTAAACGAATCATCGCTGCAAATCAACTGGTCGGATTATTCTGATTCGGTAAAAACGATTCATCACTATTTAGAAAAAAAGGGTGCTGCTCTGACTGGCTGGCTCAATTTGCCATTGGAAAATAATGATATTACATTGAAAGCGATTCAAAGTGTAGCGAATGAAATTAAAATGTGCGCGGATGTGCTAGTCGTTGTCGGGATCGGTGGTTCGTTTCTTGGCGCAAAAGCGATTCAAGACGCATTAACTCCTTATTTTGATCTGCATCCAAATGGAATTGAAGTTGTATATGTAGGCCACAATATGAGTGGGGCCTATATGCTGCAATTAATAGAGAGCTTAAAAAATAAAAACGTTTATGTAAACGTAATATCAAAATCAGGGACAACTTTGGAGCCTGCACTGGCATTTCGAGTACTGCGCAAATATATGGAAAATAGATATGGAAATGATGTCCAAAACAGAATTATTGTGACGACAGATGCCGAAACAGGGTTATTAAAGAAAATAGCGGATAATACAGGTTTTCGACAATTTGTCATCCCCGAAAATATTGGGGGACGATACTCGGTGCTGACACCAGCAGGATTATTGCCGCTGGCTGTTGCGGGCATTGATATTGTCCGGTTATTGGATGGGGCGAAAAAGGCGGCTCTTCTTTTAAAGGAAGAAAGACTCGAAAAAAATGAAGCTTATCGTTATGCAGTCATTCGCCACTCGCTTTATAAAAGAGGATACCAGATTGAGCTGCTCGCTTCATTTGAACCAGGGCTTTCGAAGCTTCATGAATGGTGGCAGCAATTATTCGGGGAAAGTGAAGGCAAAGATAAAAAGGGATTATACCCAAGCGGTGTCATCTTTTCGACAGATTTGCATTCGGTCGGGCAATTTATTCAAGATGGCAGTCCGATTTTGTTCGAAACTATTCTCCATTTCAAAGAGACACCCACGGATTGCATCGTTCCTTATGATGTGCGGAATATTGATAATCTGAATTATTTGTCGAATAGAAGCTTCAACGAAATTAATGCCATTTCAAAGGATGGTGTAATTGCTGCACATGCAGAGGGTGGAATCCCTGTTATTCAGCTGGAATTGGAAAAGCTGGATGCATATCATCTTGGGTATCTAGTTTATTTCTTCATGAAATCCTGTGCAATGAGCGCCTTTTTATTGGAGGTAAATCCTTTTGATCAACCGGGTGTGGAAGCATATAAATCGAAAGTTCTTGAATTGATGCATAAAAATATCATTTATAGAGAATGGCATGCATAAAGGATTTATAAGCTATTATTAGGTTGAAGTTAGGATATTCAGTCATTCGCAGAGCAAGAGCTGGCAGCATTCAACAGTAAACTTATATAAAAAAAATAGAGAATGGAATAATAATACTAGAATATTCATATAATAATTGAAATGTTGTTCCTATATAAAAATCCTTTATAAGCTATTCATTGTAGGACTGGACGTACAGGAGGGCAAAACTATTGGAAGCAGGAATGGGTATAAAAGAAATCGCGAAAACAATAAAAAAACGATTATTTCTCATTATTATCCTAACAGTTATTAGCATTGGAATTTCCATAGGCATTAGTTTTTATATACTGACCCCAATATATGAAGCACAGACGCAAATATTAGTAAACCAGAAGAGCAGCCCCGATGAAGTATATTCCTGGCAAACTACAGAAACCGATTTGCGCTTAATTAATACGTATAATGTCATCATTACAAGCCCTGTCATATTAAATCCCGTTATTGAGAAGCTTCAGCTCGATAAAACTTTGGAACAATTAACAGATCAAATATCAGTGTCAAGTGAAAATGACTCGAAAGTAGTGAATATTAGCGTAGCGGATTCTAGTCCATCAGCAGCCGTTGACATTTCGAATATGGTAGCAAACGTGTTTAAAGAACAAATCCCTAAATTGATGAGCGTCGATAATATTACAATTTTATCAGAAGCAAAACTAAGCGCCAATCCAATCCCGGTGAAACCTAATAAAATTTTAAATATCGCTGTTGGAGCTTTCGTTGGTTTTTTCCTAGGTATAGGGATGGCATTTTTGCTTGAATTTCTAGATACAACTATAAAGACGGAAAGAGATGTGGAAGATATTTTAGGTCTGCCCGTCATAGGCGTAATAGGTTTTATAACTGAAGAAAAGCAAAAGAAGTTTTCTTTTATTCCCCGAAGAGTCAGGAGGAGCTAAATGTTTAAGCGGATCCGTAAAAAAAACAAAAAAAGTTCAAGGCGTACAAAATTGGCGAGAAAGCTTGTTACGATATCTGAGACAAAATCATTTATTTTAGAGCAATTTCGCACGATTCGGACAAATATTATGTTTTTAATGCCAGATCAACAACTAAAAACAATTTTAGTTACCTCCTCGACTCCAGGGGAGGGGAAATCCACAAATGCGGCGAATCTTGGAGTCGTCTTTGCACAGGAAGGCAAAAGAGTATTAATTATAGATGGGGATTTGAGGAAACCTACTTTACACCATACGTTTAAAACCTTTAATAAAGTAGGGCTTTCCAATGTGATTGCAAAGAAGGCGGCATTTTATGATGCGATTCAGGAGACATTTATCGTTGGACTTAATGTCATAACGAGCGGTCCCATTCCGCCAAATCCTTCCGAATTGCTTTCTTCAAGGGCAATGGATGCATTATTTTTAGATGTGAAAAAAGACTATGATGTTATTATTATTGATTCACCGCCGTTACTATCTGTATCGGATTCTCAAATATTGGCAAATAAATGCGATGGCACGGTATTGATTGTCAATGCGGGTGTTGTTGATAAAAGGGCTGTCCAAAAAGCAAAAGCGATTTTGGCTTCTTCGCAAACAAATATTTTAGGGGTCGTTTTGAATAATTATGAAACACCAAGTCATCATAATTATTATGAGGATTATAGTTTCGCTGAATAATTTTATTAAGTAGTTATGATTTTCGAAGTCTATTTGAGAATTGGAGTGCATACAATGTCGTACAGGCAATAAAAATTGTCTTAAAGATATTGCAGTACTAGATGAGGAGGAAATAGCTGTGGATTCATTGAAAGTATCATCTCGTTCTAATCCTAATTCTGTTGCAGGAGCACTCGTAGCGGTTATACGAGAGCAAGGTTTTGCAGAAATGCAGGCAGTAGGTGCAGGTGCGTTAAACCAAGCAATTAAAGCAGTAGCAATCGCCCGAGGCTTCGTGGCACCGAGCGGAACAGATCTGATTTGTGCACCAGCATTCGCAGACATCACCATTGCTGGAGAAGACCGAACGGCATTAAAACTACTCGTTGAAAAAAGAACTCGTTAATAATCAATACACCCACTTAGCGTAAACTATGCGCTAAGCGGGTGTTTTTTATTGGAAATTTTTTTTTAAAAGCGATTAATGAAAACCTCCTTTTAATACGCCACTTTGGAACAAAAGCAAGTAAGTTTCGTTACTTAAATTAATTGAATAAAAAACATAATTTGATTCAAAACAAATTGTGTACAAAACTTTCCGTCAAAGGTCTGATTTTTTGTTGCAATATGACATTTGCAATAGAAGAGACTATCACTTCATGTTAAACTAATGTAGGAAATTTAACTCTACTTAGCTGTATAATTTTACAGCTACTAAAATAAAGCAGCTACAGCGCTTTATCATAAATAGAATACAGAAATCTTAAGGAGATGTTGATATGTTACATCAGCTTTCATGGAAAGTCGGTGGGCAACAAGGTGAAGGGATTGAGAGTACAGGCGAAATTTTCTCAATGGCAATGAATCGTTTAGGCTATTTCCTATACGGTTACCGTCATTTCTCTTCTCGTATTAAAGGTGGCCATACGAATAATAAAATTACGGTTCGTCCGACAGAAGTACGTTCAATTGCGGATGATTTAGATATTCTAGTAGCATTTGACCAAGAAACGATCGACGTAAACTACAAAGAATTAACAGCAGCAAGCATCATTTTAGCAGATGCGAAATTCGAACCGAAAAATCCGGAAGATTGTGTGGCGCCATTATATGCAGTTCCATTTACGGAAATCGCGGCGGAACTCGGTACTTCTTTAATGAAAAACATGGTGGCGATTGGGGCTACAGCAGCACTATTAAACTTGGATGAATCGGTTTTCCAAAGTGTTGTCGATGAAATTTTCGGGCGAAAAGGTGAAGAGGTCGTTGCAAAAAACATTGAAGCGATCGAGCGTGGACGCCAAGCGATATCTGAGCAGATTGGTGACCGTGCAGGTACGTGGCAATTAGCGCCTGCTGACGGAAAACGCCGCATGTTCATGATTGGAAATGATGCAGTAGCATTGGGCGCATTAGCAGCGGGCTCTCGTTTTATGGCTGCATATCCGATTACACCAGCGTCGGAAATTATGGAATATATGATTAAAAAGCTGCCATTAGTAGGTGGGGCGGTCATTCAAACAGAAGACGAAATTGCTGCGGCAACAATGGCAATCGGCGCTAACTATGGCGGTGTGCGTGCATTTACAGCATCAGCAGGACCAGGCCTTTCATTAATGATGGAGGCAATCGGACTTTCAGGCATGACAGAGCAGCCGCTCGTAATTTTTGATACACAGCGCGGCGGCCCATCAACAGGTCTGCCGACAAAGCAAGAGCAATCGGATTTAATGGCGATGCTTTACGGAACACACGGTGAAATCCCGAAAGTCGTAATTGCTCCTTCGACTATGGAAGAAGCGTTTTATGATACGATTCAAGCATTCAATATCGCAGAAGAACTACAATTGCCGGTAATCGTTATGACCGATTTACAATTAGCGCTAGGCAAGCAGTCGGTGGCGCCGTTTGATTACAGCAAAATCGAAATTCGTCGCGGGAAAATGGTTGATTCAGTAGAAGATGAGGAATCAAAAGATTATTTCAAACGATATGAAAATACAGATGATGGGGTTTCACCTCGTGTATTGCCGGGAACAAAGGGCGGTATTCACCACGTAACAGGTGTTGAGCACGATGAAACAGGTAAGCCATCTGAAGCAACAGGCAATCGACGTACGCAAATGGATAAGCGTATGCGGAAATTGCAGCATGTCCGTTTCGAAAATCCAGTATATGCCAATGTGCCACATGAAGAAGCAGATATTTTGTTAGTAGGCTTCAACTCGACACGCGGTGCATTAGAGGAAGTTCAAGAGGCGCTTAATGCACAAGGTGTAAAAGTAAATCATGCACATGTAAAACTAATTCATCCATTCCCTGCAGAGGAAATGGCAGCATTAGTTGATAATGCAAAAAAAGTAATCATTGTCGAAAATAATGCGACAGGTCAATTGGCAAACATTATGAAAATGAACATTGGCGGTCATGCGAAGACAAAATCGATTTTAAAATATGATGGTACTCCATTTTTGCCACGTGAATTAACAAACTTAGTGAAGGAGGAAATTTAATTATGGCAACATTTAAAGATTTCCGGAATTCCGTAAAACCGAACTGGTGCCCAGGTTGTGGCGATTTCTCTGTACAGGCGGCAATTCAGCGTGCAGCAGCAAATGTAGGCTACGAACCGAATGAATTGGCGGTTATTTCCGGCATCGGCTGCTCAGGGCGTATTTCAGGCTATATTAATTCGTACGGCTTCCACGGGATTCATGGCCGTGCACTGCCGATTGCGCAAGGGCTTAAAATGGCGAACAAAGACTTGAAAGTAATCGCTTCAGGCGGTGACGGTGACGGCTTCGCGATTGGTATGGGTCATACAATCCATGCAATACGCCGAAATATCGACATTACGTATGTTGTAATGGATAACCAGATTTACGGATTAACTAAAGGCCAGACATCCCCAAGATCTGCTGCGGGCTTCATAACGAAATCAACGCCAGGCGGGGCGATCGAACCATCACTAAAACCATTGGAAGTGGCATTAACAGCTGGCGCAACATTTGTGGGGCAAGGCTTCTCTACTGATATTAAAGAATTGACAGCATTAATCGAGGCTGGTTTAAACCATAAAGGCTTCTCATTCATTAACGTGTTCTCGCCATGTGTGACATATAACAAGGTCAACACATATGAATGGTTTAAGGAGCACTTGACAAAGCTTTCGGACATTGAAGGCTATGATTCTTCAAACCGCGAATTAGCGATGCAAACGGTGATGCGAAATGAAGGGTTAGTGACAGGAATCATTTATCAAGATAATGAAACTGCCTCTTATCAGGAGAAAATTCAAGGCTACTCGGAGCTTCCGTTGACAGATATCGATATTAGCCTTTCAGAAGCGCAATTCGACCAATTAATTAAAGAATTTATGTAAATAACTATTGAAAGGCTATACAAGTTCAATTTCTGACTTGTACAGCCTTTTTTACATGAAATTAACATATTTACATAAATAGGTTTACATCGTTCTTTTATACTAAATGCAAATATGAAAATAAAAGAGGTATTGTGACGTGCGCTTTCGTAATGCGATAAAAGTAAAAGACCGACTTGCCGTGCTGATGATCGTTTGTATTTTATCAAACATTATTTTAACCGTCTTTAGCATTGATTATTTGCGGAAAATGGAAAACGAAACACAAATTTTATATGATGAAAAACTGATGACGGTACATTTTATGAAAGAGGCAGAAGAACAGTTTTTTCTAACAAATGAAATGCCTGTACAATATATTGACCGATTAAAGGCAACAGCATTTGATTCCAAAATGGAGTATTATGTGAAGCAATTAGCAAGTAATCCATCAGAAGCTTTGCTTGATGAAATGGACAAATATATATTGGAGCGGGCATCGACTCAACTGGCAAACCATGAAAAGGATATTGCATTTGGTTATCGTTTACTTTTGTCGATATCGGTTATTTTAATGGTTCTTATTTTATTCTTCGGGATCCAAGCAATTCGTTCAATTAATAAGCCGACCCGAGAGCTTAAACGATTATTTAAATTAGTCCAGCATGGAGATTTAACGAAGTATGCTGCATACTCGGCTCGTGACGAACTGGGGGAGACAACGAAATATTATAATCTAATGATTGCCGATATGAAAGAGCTCCTCCAAACAGTCCGCGAAAATACAGAATCTGCCACAGAGGCGAATAATGAGCTGCAAATAAATTCTAGGCAAATAACAAAGGGGGCTGTGCGAATCGCCGCAAATTCAGAGGTTATGGCAGGCTCATTGCAATATGCGACAGCACAATTATCGGATAATGCTGCATCGATTCAGCAAGTGGCGGCTGGCATTAATCAAATATCCCATCGTATGCAGCAAATTGATCATTATGTAAAAGAAACGATCGCGAAAGCAGTGGATGGCGAAACGATTGTCGAGCAAAATTTAGCGCAAATGCAAAATGTTGAACAAGCTATGAAAACTGCAAGTGATACGATTATACAGTTAAAGGACCAATCAAAGCATGTATCGCAAGCGGTGACGATGATCCATGCACTTGCGGATCAAACTAATTTATTGGCATTGAACGCATCAATTGAAGCTGCAAGAGCGGGCGAGCAAGGGAAGGGATTCGCAGTTGTTGCGCAAGAAGTTCGCAAATTGGCGGAACAATCAAAGCAATTCACGGAATCAATTGCATCAATTGTGACTGAAATTCAACATGAAGCATTTGAAGCTACGGCAAATATGGCATGTGCGATGCAAAGTGTAAATGTCGGAGTTGCTACGACCGAACAAAGCGCTTCCAAATTTAGGGGGATTTCAGAGCAAGTGCACCAAATCGGTCCGCAAATGGAGCAAGTTTCGGCAATTATGAACGATATTTCAAGTCATACAGATGTTATTGCACAAAGCTCGATTGAATTAAGTAATCGTTCCGAAGAAAATTTGGCTTCCATGCACCAAATTCAAGAACAAATTACTATTCAGGAAAAATCGACAACAGAGATTTACGATGATATTCGAAGCATCGCAAAAAATATGCGTTCATTAACACATGCTGTAAAAAGATTTCAAATATAAAACAGAAACTTTTGGCGAGAATACCATCGTCAAAAGTTTTTTTTCGTATATGAATTTGAGAAAATAAAAAAACGAGAAAAATAATAATTATTTTCAGAAAAGTAATGAAATTTATTATGAAAACTGGTATGTTTAATCAAGAAGTCATATTACTGATGGATATGTAAATTTATCCCATAAGTTAAAATACCTATAATAATTCATGGGATGTTAAGAATTTTTTAGGGATCATACTTTTAATAAATTATTGATTGTAGTAAAATAGTGATATCAATATTCCATATACTGTAGTTAATACGGTTATTAAAATGAACAGATAGGTAGTATAAAATACTTGTGGATAGCGCTTTTAATATACATATAAATCGCTAGTAGTTGGTGAGTTGGAAACAAAAGCCATTGATTTAAGTTCAAAAAGATTTACAACAATTAATTGCTGTAAAAATTTCAAACAATTCGCAGCATGAATATTTCATTTTAAGGGGATGGATTTTTATGAACAGTCAAATTCAACTTATAGTACCGGAATGGTTTGTCCAAGATGAGCTACATATTATCGAAACAATTGTCAGCGAAGTTTCTGCAACTACAGGGATTGTAATTGCCGGGGAAAACTTTGATGCTTCAAAGCAATGCAATCCGACAGTGCGTCTTTATATGATTCGCTTAATTGAAAACCAGTTTGAATTAATAAAGGAACTTGACGCATTCCAATTCGAAACAGTGGAGGAAGCGAAATTATTTTGTTCAAAGCTGCCTGGATTAAATGCGATTGATTTAATTATGTTAATGAATAAGGAAGAGCCGCTATTTTCCGTGTAATAGATAATTGAAGAAGCTTTGCTGAGTGAAATCCAATTCAGCAAAGCTTTTTTTGCGGGTAATTTTGAATAAAGAGAGAGTTGGTAAACAATAAAATAAAATGGCGTTGTTTTTGGCTGGAGTGTCATGCTGCTATGCGGTTTCCGCAAAAAAAGGAACTTAATTTTAAGCTAAATTAGAAGGCTTTTTAAAATCTGTACGGAGTAATGACTATTTTAAATACTTGAGCTCTTTTGTTCTGTATATTCCAAGTCCCGCTATTTGTATTTTAGTGGAGAAAGGCTACAATAAAGGAGAATAATAATAAGGAAGTGATTTTAATGGCTAGAGGTGTATATATTCACATTCCTTTTTGTCATCAAATTTGCAACTACTGTGATTTCAATAAAGTGTTTTTTAAAAATCAGCCAGTAGATGAATATATTGAGGCGCTAGGTCGCGAAATGGAAATGACGGTTGCGGCAATGCCGGAAGCTTTCGCCAATATTGAGACGATATTTCTCGGTGGTGGCACGCCTACAGCATTATCAGCTCGCCAAATCGAAAAATTATTAGCGCTTATTTCGAAACATATTCCGTTGTCATCCGTAAATGAATTTAGTAGTGAAGCAAATCCGGATGAACTTACGATCGATAAATTACAGGCACTTTATGATGGAGGGGTGAACCGTTTAAGCATGGGGGTGCAGTCATTCGATCAATCACTACTAAAAAAAATCGGCCGCACTCATTCAAATGAGCATGTATATGAAACAATTCAAAATGCAAAAAATGTTGGATTCGAAAATATAAGCATTGATTTAATGTATGGTTTACCTGGCCAGACGATGAAGGAGTGGCAGCATACGCTGGAAAAAGCTTTGGCATTGAAGCTGCCGCATTATTCAGCTTATTCGTTGATCGTGGAACCTAAAACTATTTTCTACATTCAATATGCAAAAGGGAAATTAAATTTACCGACCGAAGACATTGAAACCGAAATGTATGGCGTGTTAATGGATACGATGGAAGCACAAGGGCTAAAGCAATACGAAATAAGCAATTTTGCGCATGAAGGATATGCGTCCACACATAATAAAATATATTGGGATAACGATGAGTATGCCGGTTTTGGTGCAGGGGCACACGGCTATTTAGAAGGAATTCGCTACTCCAATGTTGCACCGATAAAAAAATATATCGAAACTGTTATGGAAGGAAAGCGTCCGATTTTACAAGAGCATGAAGTGACAAATGAAGAAAAATTGGAAGAGCAAATGTTTTTAGGTTTAAGAAAAGTTGCTGGCATAGCACATGAAGAATTTGAAATGAAATTCCATCAGCCAATGCTGTCAGTTTATGAAGAAAAGATTTCCCGATTACAAAAAGAACAATTAATCGAATTCGACTCAAAAGGAATCCGTCTTACAAGGAAAGGCAGATTTATAGGAAATGAAGTATTCCAACGATTTTTAATAGGGGAGTAGCATTAAAATAAAGCTTCGATTTTTGAGGATTTTGACATGCTGGATGCACTAATGCCGAAGTTGTCTATGGATGCGGCAACTTCGGACTTCATCGCTTATTGTCCGTGAATGCGGGATTAAAAAAGAATCTTAAAAATTTCGGGCGAATTCATTGACATCAATTTAAAGATTTGCTAATTTATATAATATATTAGCACTCCTCTTAATTGAGTGCTAACAGAGGTGAAAAAGATGTTAACAAATCGGCAGTTACAAATATTGCAAGTAATCGTAGATGATTTTGTGATGTCTGCTCAGCCTGTTGGTTCGCGTCAATTATCTAAAAAGGAAGGCATTACGTATAGTGCCGCAACGATACGTAACGAGATGGCAGATTTAGAGGAACTAGGCTTTTTAGAAAAAACGCATACTTCTTCAGGAAGGGTTCCATCAGAAAAAGGTTATCGCTTTTACGTTGACCATTTACTTAAGCCTCAAGTCATTTCGACTGGCGAAGTAGAACAAATTCATTCGCTCTTCGAAAAGCAAATTGTTGAAGCAGAGCAAATTATAAAAGAATCAGCGAATATATTATCGGAATTAACTACTTATACAACCATTTTACTTGGTCCGGATGTACAAAAACATCGTGTAAAGAAATTCCAAATTGTGCCGTTGACTGAACAAACAGCGGTGGCTATCATCGTGACAGACAACGGACATGTAGAAAATCGAACATTAACGTTACCACCGGGTTTTAGCCCGCATGATATAGAAAAAATGGTCAATATTTTGAATGATCGTTTAGTAGGTGTACCATTATATGACCTTCCGGCAAAGCTTCAAACAGAGGCCTTATCGGTATTGAAATCTCATATTAACGCATCGGAATCGATTGTTCGATCATTATTATCCATTACTTCCAACCACCATGAGAGCAAAGTTTATTACGGTGGTAAATCCAACATGTTAAATCAGCCTGAATTTCATGATTTAAACAAAATGCGAATGCTGATGGATTTAATTGATAAAGAAAGCCAAGTTCAAACTTTATTCAATCAGCACAATCATGGTATTCAAATCCGAATAGGTTCAGAAAACAATCATTTAGCGATGGAAAATTGCAGTGTGATTACTGCATCATTTTTAGTTGGTGAAGAACAGCAAGGGGCGATTGCAATCATCGGTCCAACCCGCATGGACTATCGACGTGTCGTGACATTGCTAGATGTCATGACGAACAGTTTATCACAAGCCTTTTTCATTAAAGGTAAATGATTGGTACTCAAGGAGGAAAAGAAGTGTCAGAAACAACAAAGCCAAATGAAGAATTGCAACAAGAGATTACAGAGCAAAATGAAGCGGAAACAGTTGAAACAGAAGCTGTAGAAGAAGTTGCATTAGATGAGAAGGAACAAAAAATTGCTGAACTGGAAGCTAAATTAGCGGAAGAAGATGCGCGTTATTTACGTTTGCGCGCCGATTACGACAATTTATCGCGTCGTAATCGCCTTGATCGTGAAGCTGCAGAGAAATATCGTGCCCAAAGTTTGTTAACAGAATTATTGCCGGTGCTGGATAATTTAGATCGCGCGCTCCAAGTGGAAGTATCATCAGAAGAAGCGGCTTCTTTATACAAAGGCGTAGAAATGGTGTATGAACAATTATTGGCAGCAACAGAAAAAGAAGGTTTAGCGATCATCGCTGCCGAGGGAGAAAGTTTTGACCCGAATTTCCATCAGGCAGTTATGCAAGAACAAGACAGCGAAAAGGAAACAGGGACTATTTTAAGAGAGCTTCAAAAAGGGTATAAACTAAAAGACCGTGTATTACGTCCATCTATGGTCTCTGTAAACGAATAATTAAGTACATTTTGTGCTAGTTATATGAATTGCCGCAATTTTCCGCGACAAAATTATGTAGTGTCTAATGTGTGGCAACATTTCTTACTTGAATTAAAAATAAAGACAACATTGTTTTATTATTAGGAGGAAAAACGAATTATGAGCAAAATTATCGGTATTGACTTAGGTACAACAAACTCTTGTGTATCTGTATTAGAAGGCGGAGAACCAAAAGTAATCCCAAACCCGGAAGGCAACCGTACATCTCCATCAGTAGTAGCATTCAAAAATGGAGAAAAACAAGTGGGTGAAGTAGCGAAACGCCAAGCGGTAACAAACCCGAACACAATTATTTCGATTAAATCAAAAATGGGTACGAACGATAAAGTAAAAGTAGATGATACAGAGTACACACCACAAGAAGTATCTGCAATGATTTTACAATACTTAAAAGGCTATGCTGAAGACTACTTAGGCGAAAAAGTAACAAAAGCTGTTATTACAGTTCCTGCTTACTTCAACGATGCTCAACGTCAAGCAACTAAAGATGCCGGTAAAATCGCTGGTTTAGAAGTAGAGCGTATTATCAACGAACCAACAGCTGCAGCATTAGCTTACGGTTTAGATCAACAAGATGTTGACCAAAAAATTCTAGTATTCGACTTAGGCGGAGGTACATTTGACGTATCGATCCTTGAATTAGCGGATGGCGTATTTGAAGTATTAGCAACAGCAGGTGACAACAAACTTGGCGGTGACGACTTCGACGACAAAATCATCGCTCATTTAGTAGAAGAGTTCAAAAAAGAAAATTCAGTAGACTTATCGAAAGACAAAATGGCAATGCAACGTTTAAAAGATGCAGCTGAAAAAGCGAAAAAAGACTTATCAGGTGTAACTTCTACTCAAATTTCATTACCATTCATCACAGCAGGTGCTGATGGCCCTCTTCACTTGGAAATGTCATTATCACGTGCGAAATTCGATGATTTAACAAAAGACTTAGTAGAGCGTACAATTATTCCGACTCGTCAAGCATTATCAGATGCAGGTCTTTCTGCTTCAGAATTAGATAAAGTAATCTTAGTTGGTGGTTCTACTCGTATTCCTGCAGTAGTAGAAGCAATCAAAAAAGCAACTGGTCATGAGCCGCACAAAGGCGTAAACCCGGACGAAGTAGTAGCAATGGGTGCTGCTGTACAAGGCGGCGTATTGGCTGGTGACGTACAAGGCGTATTATTATTGGACGTAACACCATTATCATTAGGTATCGAAACAATGGGCGGCGTTATGACGAAACTGATCGATCGTAACACAACAATCCCAACATCTAAATCTCAAGTGTTCTCAACAGCTGCAGACAACCAGCCGGCAGTAGACATTCACGTATTACAAGGTGAACGTTCAATGGCTGCAGACAACAAAACACTTGGTCGCTTCCAATTATCTGATATTCCGCCAGCACCACGCGGTATTCCACAAATCGAAGTAACATTCGATATTGATGCAAACGGTATCGTATCAGTTAAAGCGAAAGACTTAGGAACACAAAAAGAACAAACAATCGTCATCCAATCTGATTCAGGTTTATCAGAAGAAGAAATCGAGCGCATGGTGAAAGATGCAGAAGCGAACGCTGAAGCAGATGCGAAACGTAAAGAAGAAGCAGATCTTCGCAACGAAGCAGACCAATTAGTATTCCAAGTGGATAAAACAATCACAGACTTAGGCGAGCAAATCACAGAGGACGAAAAGAAATCTGTTGAAGATGCACGCGACGAGTTAAAAGCAGCTTTGGAAAAAGGCGAGCTTGAAGGCATCAAAGCTTCTAAAGAAAAATTAGAAGGCGTATTACAACCATTAGTAATGAAAGTATACGAACAAGCGGCAGCAGCGGCACAAGCAGCACAAGGCGGAGCTGAAGGCTTTGAAGGCGCAGCAGACGCTGGTCAAAAAGACGACGGGATCGTAGACGCTGACTTTGAAGAAGTAAAAGACGACAAAGACAATAAATAATCGTTTATGATTCTAAACTTAAAAGCCAAAGACCGCTCGCGGCTTTGGCTTTTAAGTTTGTGCATGGTTAGTAAGAAGCACCGCCCGTGGTTCGCGGGCAGTGCAAATCTTATTAGCGGATTTCCTTGAGAAAGGTGTACTTAATGAAGCGAAAGTAGAAAGTTCAGCGACTAATGTGGAAGCTATTCAGGGAAAAGTAGAAGAGATTTCCCGAAAAGTATAAAGTGCTCGCCTAGAATGTAGAACTCATCGAAAAGACGGTTAATAAATTTCACCAAGCCTTGACTCAAATTAAATAAGAAGTCCAACCCCCATATCAAACCTGAGTTGTGCGGAGTAGAGGGGCCGACTTTTTAGGGATTAAGCGTGCCTCAAAATGAAACTTAATTAGAATAGAAATTTAATACTAAACGAGAAGTGCTTGGAATGAAGGGGAGGCGAGTGTAGCTGACGGCTAACGCCTTTCGCTACAAGCAAGCTTCCAGCGGGAATAGCGTGATGCCTGAGACTACAGGCTCAGGCCACGCCCGCGGAAAGCGTCCGACCCGAAATGGAAAGCACTGGACTTTATTAGCAGCACAACGGACTTTATGAACAATCCGAAACATTATTTAAATTCACATAAGATGGACCAAAGCAAAAGCTATACATCAATTTTTCAACATGTTAAAATAGACGTTATGTAAAAAGAGCGGAGAGTGAACAATGAGTAAGCGCGATTACTATGAAGTGCTTGGCCTTAGCAAAGGCGCGAGCAAAGATGATATAAAAAAAGCTTATCGTAAATTATCAAAACAATATCACCCTGATTTAAACAAAGAAGAGGGTGCTGATGTAAAATTCAAAGAGGTGGCAGAAGCATATGAAGTGCTTTCAGACGATCAAAAACGCGCACGGTATGATCAGTTTGGCCATGAAGATCCGAATGCAGGCTTTGGCGGTGGCGGCGGAGGTTTCGGCGGCTTCGAGGACATTTTCAGTTCGTTCTTCGGAGGCGGGCGCCGTCAAGACCCAAATGCACCGCGTAAAGGCGATGATTTACAATTCCGCATGAATATTACATTTGAAGAAGCTGTATTCGGAAAAGAAACAGAAATCGAAATTCCGAAAGAAGAAACTTGTGATACATGTCATGGTTCAGGCGCAAAGCCAGGAACCCAGCCGCAAACATGTTCACAATGTAATGGTGCAGGTCAAATCAACCAAGCTGTTGATACACCATTTGGCCGCATGATGAACAAACGCTCTTGCCCAAGTTGTCGAGGGCAAGGTAAAATTATTGTGGATAAATGTACATCGTGCCGTGGTACGGGTAGTGTAACGAAAAAGAAAAAAATCAAAATCACGATTCCGGCAGGTGTCGATGATGGGCAACAACTACGTGTAGCAGGTCAAGGTGAAGCAGGATTCAACAATGGGCCAGCGGGAGATTTGTATATTATTTTCGCTGTTCGGAAGCATGAGCATTTCGAGCGGGATGGCGATGATATTTTATATGAACTTAACTTAACATTTCCGCAAGCTGCTTTAGGCGATGAAATCGAAGTGCCGACAATCCATGGTAAAGTGAAGCTGAAAATCCCAGCAGGCACACAATCCGGCGCACAATTCCGCTTAAAGGACAAAGGTGTAAAAAATGTACACGGCTATGGTACAGGGAATCAATATGTAATCGTGAAAGTTGTCACACCGACAAAACTGACTGAAAAACAAAAACAATTACTGCGCGAGTTTGCAGAAATAAGTGGAGACATTCCTGAGGAACAAGGTAGTTCACTATTTGATAAAATCAAGAAAAAAATAAAGGGCGACTAAAAGGAGTGTATTGCAGGTGAAATGGACAGAGCTTTCGATTTTAACGACGCATGAGGCCGTTGATGCAGTGACGAACATTTTGCACGAAGCCGGTGCAAGTGGTGTTGTAATTGAAGATTCAAGGGAATTAGACAAAGAGAGAATCGATAAATTCGGTGAAATTTATGCACTGAATCCAGAAGATTTCCCAAAAACAGGTGTCATTGTGAAAGCATATTTATCGGCTTCAAGTTTTTTAGCGGAGACAATCGAAGAAATTAAGCTTGCAATCGCAAATCTTGTAAACTTTAATATTAATATTGGTGAAAACATATTAACGATGTGTGAAGTCGATGAGGAAGATTGGTCAACGGCTTGGAAGCAATATTACCACCCTGTCAAAATTTCCGAACGTTTTACAATTGTGCCGACATGGGAAGACTATACCCCAGTTTCGACAGACGAATTAATTATTGAATTGGATCCGGGAATGGCATTCGGGACAGGGACACATCCTACGACAGTAATGTGTTTACAAGCGCTCGAAAAGGTTGTGCAACAAGGAAGCACTGTAGTGGATGTAGGTACCGGGTCTGGCGTATTATCGATCGGAGCTGCGATGCTAGGAGCAAAAAATGTTCATGCATTGGATTTGGACGATGTGGCAGTTACAGCGGCCCGTGAAAATGTCGAATTAAATAAAATGGATCATATTGTAGAAGTGTTCCATGGCAATTTATTGGATACTGTAAAAGAACCGGCTGACATTGTCGTAGCGAATATTTTAGCTGAAATTATTATGTCGTTTACCGATGATGCATTTTCAATCGTAAAACCGGGTGGCGTATATGTCACATCGGGAATTATTGGCGCGAAGAAAGACGATGTCAAAGAATCACTGGAAAAATCCGGATTCATGATTGAGGAAGTACTAATGATGGAAGACTGGGTAGCGATTATTTCACGCCGTCCATAATGGAATTTTTAAAACAACAGCTGTTTTCGTGCAGCTGTTGTTTTTGTATAACGAGGAGCGGACATAATGCAAAGATATTTTGTTGAAACAATTGGAAATGACGAAAACGAATTTATCATTACAGGAGAAAATGCGCGTCATATTAGTAAAGTAATGCGCATGGCAGCTGGAGAAGAAATTATCGTTGTTTATAAAAACATCGCGAATATTTGTGAGATTATGGCGATTGATCAAGAAGTGCTCGTTAAAAAAACAGGTAAGTCCATCCCTTCGCCGGAAATGCCGATCAAAATAGATATCGCATGTGGTTTACCAAAAGCGGATAAATTAGAGCTCATCGCCCAAAAAGCTACAGAGTTAGGTATGCATGCATTAATCCCATTTGCAGCAGAGCGCTCTATCGTTAAGTGGGATGACAAGAAAGCGAAAAAAAATCAGGAACGTCTTCAAAAAATCGCACAGGAAGCTGCTGAGCAATCTCATCGAACACATGTCCCGCAAGTTGTATTACCAATTAGCTTTAAACAGCTTGTCCAAACATTTGTTGGCTATGACGAGATTTATATTGCAGATGAAGAAGATGCCAAGCTTGATAATCGGACAAGCTTTAAACAAAAACTCCAATTATTGAATAAGGGAAAAGAGCTTCGCATTTTATGCATTTTTGGTCCGGAGGGTGGAATTTCACGTCAAGAATCTGCTGTACTTCTTGAGGCAGGCGCGCAAACAATGTCGCTCGGTCCTCGTATATTGCGGGCTGAAACGGCGCCGCTCTATGCACTAGCTGCGATTTCCTATGAATTTGAATGAATTCAGCAATATAAGCGGATTTTTGAAACTTTTAAATTAAACATACGTATTACAAGTATTCAATTAAAGGAGGCACAACAATGTTCAAGAAATTTGCTTCGGATGCTTTAGGTTTATCCGATATTGGTGTAGTTATATCAAGGGAGGATTTTGATAAGACTGATTCCGATGATTTTATTTTCAATGAAATCGACGAGAAGATTTATTTTTTAATAAAAACAAAAGCGGATGAATATTGCTTTACAAACTATGCATTGATTCACGTAGATGGGGCAAATGCGATTAGTAAAAAACGTATGCTGCGTCGTTATGATTACGAGCATTATGCGATTGATGAAGTGTTATTGGAAACAGCAGGTACGATTGATTTAGATGTAGAGATTAAATTTGTAATCGGCAATCTTCCATTAACTATCGATATCCATAAAAAGCATTTAGCCGAAATTAAAGATTTATACAAAGCGCTCCATGCTATTTCTTTAGAGCAAAAGGCGAATACGTTCTATATGGATGCGGCAAAACAGAGCTTGAATTTAGCGGCTTCAGCTATCGGCCGTACAGGTGTTGATGGCGTGTCTCCGGCTGAAGCGTTTAAAGAAATTACGGCATTCTCGCAAAGCTGGCTAGCTGATCAAAAGAAAGCATTTGCGAAAAAAGATTTCGGCGATGTTTTTGAGAAATATATTAATAACTAATACAAAAAAATGGTGTATGGAAAATGCAACTTTCCATACACCATTTTTCTTACTGCGCATAATCGCCTGTATAATTTACGAGCGAACAAGCGTGGACACCTTCAATCCCATCAATTAAATTAACGAAATATGTATTGTCATCCACTAATCTGATTTCCACTGTCATTTCGATTAGACCACTACGAACAGATTTCGATTTTAGTTTTGTATTCAATTTTGCCAGCACTTGCTTTATTTCGTCATGAGCTTCCTGATTGTAATGAATGACAAGCAAATATGTTTCCCCGCGAATTTTCTTTTTGGAAAGCCATGCGATTGTAGCCCCGAATGCGGCTGAACCGATAAGAGCTAAAGGATACATACCGGCACCTATGGCGATACCGGCCGAAATCGCCCAAAACATATAAACGATATCAAGAGGGTCTTTCACAGCAGTACGGAACCGCACAATACTGAGTGCGCCTACCATCCCTAAAGACAGGACGATATTTGTGCTGATCGTCATGATGATAACGGTCGTAATCATCGTCATTAAAACAAATGAAACATTATAATTATAGCTATATACAACGCCACGGAAGCATGTTTTATAGACGAAATAAATAAACATTCCAATCGCGAAAGAGCATAAAAGACCGAGTATTATTTCAAAATATGAAACAGATGCAAAAGATTCGAGTGAAAGTGCACTCTTTTTAATGATATCCTGGAAATTTAACGGTTCATTCATAAAAAAATTCCCCTTACTTAAAGTATTGAAGTGTTCGTTCTCTACATAAAACATATTTTGATATAGAAGAGCGAACAAAACGTTCTGGTTGAACGAGTTGACGTATATTATCAGGTAAAAACTTATCGAATTTCACTTCAAGCACAAGCTGTTCCGGATATAATATATTTTCATAAGTGAGACGGTCATTAAATAAATCAATACCGTTGATGCCAGCTTTTAATTCTTTATCAAATGTCACCCGAACATTCCCTAATTCATATGTGTAAGCTGCACGAATGTAATCGACAATGACACGCGGTTTAAATAAACGATATTGTAGGGCATGATAAAAGTCGCGTACTAATGGTTCCTGTCTTTGCAATAGGCACTCATACTGACCGAGCAAAATAGCATCATATTCCTGTCTAGAAATTCGTACAGATTCTTTTGCGATAAAGTCGCCAAATTTACTTTTACGTTCTAAATTTATAATTTTATCAGACTTGTTATATATGCGAATTCTATATTTTTCCCGCCCAAAAATCCCGTCATTTTTATCATAAAGCGCATGGTCATACACACTGTCAAAATAAAGACTCCGAATATTGTAGCCATTCTCATCGACGGAATGTTTGTCCATTTTCATAATTGTGGAAATGCGGGAACGAAGGGACGGCATTTCTAAATAGTTGATATAATATTTCATTTCATGTCTGAATTTTTTGTCTTGGAAATTCACTCTGTCACCTCGATTTCAATAACGCCAAAGTAGTTTAAGTCATTATCACGGTCCCGGTGTAAATCGAATGAGCCATGTTTGTTGCCGTGCTCATCCTCAACAGTAACTTTTAAATAATAAGTCCCTTTCGGCAATCTTTCAGTCCGTATTTCCGTTTCGCGTATTTTTTCGACTTTTTTAACTACATCAAGCATGTCCGGATCTCTTGCGACAACAGCTGTGTAGTAGACGATATCTCCTTGCAAATCAAAGGATGGATCCCAAGAGAATATATGCTCATTGTTTTGCAATATGGCTTTGTCTGATTGGTAAAACGGCTTTGGTTTTTCTAAATCCGCATAATAGCGTTCCAACGCCAGACGTGGTGTATCGATAATTTCCTGCAATTCTTGCTCGAAATCTGTGTA
The DNA here is from genome assembly GCF_051967575.1 of Solibacillus silvestris. Classification (NCBI taxonomy): domain Bacteria; kingdom Bacillati; phylum Bacillota; class Bacilli; order Caryophanales; family Caryophanaceae; genus Solibacillus; species Solibacillus silvestris. The sequence goes on along the minus strand of NZ_JBQCJW010000002.1, from coordinate 190,634 downwards.
ATGATAAGGCAAATACTGAATATCCGGATAACGTGTAATGTGCTTGTAAGGGATATTTTTATATTTTTCAAGCTGTGCTGTCACGGTTTGTTCGTTTATATAGTTTTCATATAAATACTCGATTTTCTCTGTAAGTTTATCGACGTTTTCCTGCTGTCTAAAATAGCGGTTTAATAATTTATTGCCCCAGAAATTACTGATCCCGGAACGATACGGATGGAATGTGACCGTTTTACGCCCTACGTTCCAGCCATCATCATAATCCCACGGCAAAATAAGCCATTTGTTAATATTAAGGGGAGAATAGATGAAAAAGTTATTGGCATCTGTATCCATATTATCCATGAGAATATTGATGGCTACCCATGTAAGCAAATTCTCCTCGTCAAAATGGTGATCGATTACATCATTGATCGGGATTTCGTTTGTATTCACATCATTTAGCATTTGGATAAGCTTATCATGTTCCTCGCGCCCTTTAATTTCCAAAATTGTTTCAAATGCTTCTTTATTATATGCTGGATCTGTATGTGATTTAATTTGATCCGGATAACGGAAAAATTCGAAAAATGTCACTTTATATAAAAAACCGTTCGGGTCGAATAAGTGATTTCGCAAAAACTTTTTGTTCGGCTGCTCGACATGTGTATACAAACCGTAATCCTCATAAGTATTGGAGCCGCTTGTCAAATCTTTCACGTATAAATGCACAAATTGTGTGCGCAGGCTTGAAATATTCGGGATTTGCTCCATTAGATCGAAGCTTAGCTTGTTTCGCAAACGACTCCCATCAGCAATATGTTTATTTAAGTTAATCGTCGTTTGATCGTTCCACGTGCCAGCACTTTCAAGCAAATTGATTTTGTATGATTTTTGCGGTTGGTTACGTGAAGAGTTCCCCCGCAAGCTAATTTTGGCATTTGCTGTCGTCGCATCCGCCCCGAACATTCCGATTTTAGGACCTGCTCCATCGGGTGAACCTTCTGATAAAATGATTTTTAAATTATCTTCGCTGAAACGTTCGACAATACGATTCAAACCATACCAATCTAACTCTGGTTTATTAGAGTCAGGAAGAATTGTAATATAGAAGGTTTTGATTGAACCATCTTCATCACGCTCGTAAATGCGTTTATCATCAATAGAAATCATATCGGAAATGCTCGTATTCGGCGTAGCATTATTCTGCACAATATTTGAATTATCGCTCGTTGTTGAATCTGCTTCATCTGAACAGCCGACTAGTAAAATACTTAACATAAAAACAGAAAAGATAGCGGATTTTTTTAAAATACGTTTTCCGGATTTAACTGGAGTTCCAATCGTTATCATAGGCTGCGGGCAATACGTATAGTAGTCGATGTTTCTCAATATATGCATTAATCGTGCAAACACAATGCATAACCCGATAAATGAAGCTAAAAACATACCCATGCCATTTAAGTTTAGCTTCATTGTGATAAAGGTTAATGCAGCACTTAGTACAATGAAAGCTCCAGACAATAGTAAAATCCCCTTTCGATCATCGAAGTACATTAAAATATGAAGGAGTACAAACATTAAAATAAAGAAAAAATAAGCTAAACAAAGTGTTATAAATATATCGATCTGATCCATCGTAAAGCCGATTCTCGGTAAAAACAATAAACCTAACGCAATCGATAGCGTGGAAAATAAAAGCTGAATCTCCGCCAAAAAGCCAATGCGGTGTACGAGCGTTTTTTGCATTTTCCTTTTTGCTGATTGGAGACTTTCAAACGTGCCTCCATCTGTAACATTTTTGTAGTAATTTAAAAAACGTTCGTAAAAATCGGTTTCGATAATTACGACAAAAAAGATCAATGAAGGCAATACCGATAAATATGCATAAAATACTGGGACATCATAAAATGGCGCCAATAAAAAATGTCCGGAGATTTCCATGTTTTTATCCGAAAACAGCCAATAAACAATATTATGAATATATACACCTGAATAAACAAAGAGCCCGCTGAAGAAAATTGTCGGATATTGCTTAACGACTGCCATAAATGCAAAATAATCTTTCTTATGGCCAGATGGAAATACTTGCTCGAAATGCAAAGACGATAATATTAAAATACTTGCAAAGCCAATGACCATGCTTGCCAATGCGATAATAACAGGATCAAGTGATGTATATTGGAACAATAAAAAGCTGGCAATTATCGTTAAAATTACAGCAAGCGCAAAGCTCCGGAAAATACGTTTATAGTCTTTTAAAGCTGACATGAATACATTTTGCATCCAAATAACGACGAGTTCGATAAAGTATAAATAAGCAACAATTTTATAGTGAAAGCTCGCCTCTATGAAATATAAAAAAACGAAGGCTATAATCGCTGCGATAGGAAGTATGATCAGCAGGCTTCCGTAATATGCATTGATCACTTCATCATATTGCTTTTCATAGATTCTGTCAGCAATGTATCTTGTTACGAGAATGGACAGCCCTGATGTAATAATAATGGAAAATACAAAGCAATAGGCGAGTGTTGCGACGAACAATTCTTTTTGCAAATACGAAACACCGTGCTGATCCATTAAATATTGCTGCACAAAAACAAGGATTAAACATAAAATCATCGGTCCAATCGTCGTCATTGTCGAATAGGCATATGCTTGAATATTGTTGACTAGCCCTTCTTTACGATAGAGCTTGCGTAGTTCGAACCCGATACCTGCCATTTTTCTGCACCTCCTAGTTTTGCATACAGTTCCTTGTATCCATCAATGAATGCAGAACGTTTGTATAAGTGGCTTACACGGTTGAAGCCATTTTGCCCCATTACTTTACGCAATTGATGATCCTCGCATAATTTTAATACATAGCTCGCCATTTCCTCGTAATGCTGCATTACCGGGACAACAAAGCCTGCCGGTCCATAAAGATCATCTCGTCCTTCTATTAGCTCACGGCAGCCTCCAACATTTGTGCAGACGAATGGCTTCGCACAGGCAAACCCTTCTAAAATAGCTAAAGGCTGGCCTTCACTGATGCTTGATAATAGTAAAATATCGAGATTGCCTAAATAATCCTTAATTTGAACCATGCCTGTAAAGCGGATATTCCGAATGCCCAACGCTTCTGCAAGCTGAATGCATTCATCATAATATTCCGAGTCTTCTTCGGCTGGCCCCATTATAAATAATTCAGCAGTAGGGAGTTTTTGCTCCACTAAGGCGAACATTTGAATCATCATTTTAATATCTTTAATCGGAACGACCCGGACAATGGCACCAATGCGAATGCGATCTTCTGGTAATGTACGGACTACATTTGCGTAGTCACTGACTTCAATGCCATTTGGGATGATGCGGATTTTTTGCTCATCGCAGCCTAGCTCTATTTCAATTTCTTTATTGCGGCCAAATAATGTAATCACTTCGTCTGATAAACTGTAAATAGAGCTTGATAATGTATAGAAATAGTTGATCCATAAATCTTTAAAATAGCCTTTCACCCAGTTCGCTTTAATAATTTCCTCTTCACGTTCGCGCGAGTATATACCATGCTCGGTTAATAGCAACGGTTTTTTGTGCACGACCTTCGCAAGTGCCCCGACGACACCTGCATAGCCTGTTGAAACCGCATGATACAAATCCGCCTCTGGTATTTCTCCGCGGATAATTAAAAATAACGGCAAAATCATGGAGCTGACCGTCCAAAATAGCTCTGTATATGGCACTTGGGAATATTTTGTTTTGGCCAAATACTGAATTATATCGTAATAGTCTTTACTCGATAAAAATTCTCCAACGTTTTGAAACTGTTTGCTGCGAATTAATTGAAAGAGGTTTTCCCAATTGACGTTTTCATCACCGCTCACTAATGCGTACAAATCCTTCTTTTGGGAAGGGGAGAGGTTATACCGTTTTCCCCATTTTGCTTGTTCTTCCAAATGTGCATCCAAAAAAACTTCATGGACACGTACTAGATTTGGCGGTAACGTATATTTAAATTTACCTTGCTGCTTGCGTTGTGCGGCAATCGCAAAAATGACGAATTCCGTATCGGGCATCGATGTCATTAACGTGTGGATCCAGCTGGATACACCGCCTGCAACATAAGGGTACGAGCCTTCCGCGATTAAACATACTCTCATTTTCTCATCCTTCATTTAAATATAATTTCAAATTGTGCATCATGTGCAGAAACTAAATACACATCGTCGTCTATTCTTTCGTAAGAACAGTTTTTAGTTTGCTTAATCGCTTTTTCCGTACGTAATATAAAATCATGAACGATATTGAAATGTTCGATCGAGCCTAAAATGTTTTTTTCTGTTTGCTCAAAGTGAACATGCGAATTTAGCGTATTTGCCACTTTTAAAGCGGCATTTGTTGCGGTTGTCGCCTCAAGCCAGTGGTATCGGGTATGCACATCTTTCATAAAATGCTCAAATTCCTCATACATGCTCGCCCACCCGCCTTTACTACGGTCCTCGCTAATAACATCGTCCGGATGGATAAAATGCGAGAAAAAGCCATGGCCTGTGACAGCATTCGCAATCTCCCATTCGCTCGTTACAGAGGGGAAGTAGCCGGAAGAAATCCGAGGCATTTCAACAATTGAATCTTCCGCCACATTAAACTCCTGTATGTACGAGCGTTCCGTAAGGTCTTCTGAATATAATGACCCAATCGTAATTAAATCGGGCAGTGCCTCCTTAAGTATGGAGCGGCCTTCTGCTGATAAAACATTTGATGGCGGTACATAGGAAGTGACGGTATATTTAGGAAATGCTTTGTTTGTATAGCTTTTAAGCTCGATTAATGAAGCTTTCATATGGTCGGCGGATTGCCATGCATTATATCCGAAAGACTTCGATATTTTTTCGTCAAGCGTCAACGATTGATGATTATAGCCATGATAGCCAAGTTCTCCGCCGCTATTAATAAGCTCCCGTCCAAAACCGATTAAATATGTCAGTTCTATATCCATTGAATTATCGAATGGCGGGGTTACTTTATCTTCATATGATTCAATTAAAGCACCCGTATATACGATATTGTAATTGGTTGCCGCTTGAATCATATTCGGCCACCAAATATTTCGGTAAAATGATGGCAAATCTTGTTTGTACTCATTGTAAATAATTTTATTTCTTCCTTTTGCAATTGGTGCAGGGAAATCGTCGATATAAAATGTTTTGGCATTGAAAATAGGGTAGATAAATGGCTCGTCCTGTAAGCTAAGCATTCCGGCAATGAGGCCCCGGGAATATTTCTCTGCAGCAATATTCATATTTAATGCAATAAATGCCCCCTCGCCATACTTGCTTTTCCAAAGTAAAGGCAACCCAGCCTGGTTGACGATATTCGGCTGGATCGAATTTTCGAGCGTTACATTCAGACTGCTATCATTCAAGTCGGTTTCCCAGAATGTTTTTTCGTTTGCGCCAATTAATACATTCGAAGTCATGACAATTTTCTTTGTATCGGCAAATCCGAAAAAGTCTATAATTCCAAAATGGCGATATATGGATATGAAATGACTATTAGGCTCTAAAGTTGTCATCGAAAATAAATTCCCGCCATTGGATACGAATTTTTCTATTTCCTCGACAGTGCCGATAGATCGTAAATCGGAAGTTGCCAGTAAAATATTTGGACAGCTGTATAAATCCACTTTACCTAGCGAGACATCAAACGTTTTATATGGCTTCTGCAAATAGTTCAATGTCATTTCGATATTGTTTTTAAGCTTCGTAAATGGCTCGTTGTATACAATACAGTAAGCGGGGTTGCTGATTGATTGCGCTTTTTTTTCTGTCGGCATAAGTAAATCCTTGTCGGCTGTAAATTCCAAGTCATTTTTCACCGTATTTAAAATGGCTTCAGAACGGGACAAATGCAAAACGATGCCGCTCACTAATATGAGCGCAATAATTAAAATTGTTTTTCTGTTATTCAGAAAGACCTTCATGTGACTCAAACACCCCAGACCAGTATCGTACGTAATTTAAAGCTTCATTGGAAAGCGTTATAGGAGAAGCTTTTAACAGCTGTAATTCTTGCTGCAGCTTGTCGGCAGCAAAAGTTTCAAAAAAAATTTTCATCGCGGTTAAATAGGCTTGTTCGGAGTTTGGAAACCGTTCTTTAAAAGCCATTGCAGTTTGCTCTGCAGCGATCGTGTCCTGAATCGCAAGCTCCATATGAATTTTTTCGATGAATGCATCTTCAGCAGCAGCGTCATTCTCAATAATTTTTTGCAATATTTCAATATACGTCACTTGATATTTTTTTGTTGATTGGGCATCCAAAAATCCGCTTCTTAAATATTCTTTAATAATATCTCCGTATGCCTGTGCAATTTCTGTATTTTGCGGATTTTTACTATATTCAACAGCCAGTTTTTGCATTAAGTTTGTCAGCTCGCGTTTTACCTCGACAACGGCTGTTACAGCATAATGAGATGTTTCTGTATCGTCATTTGTGACAGCGGTCTTTAAAACATCGATAAATTTCATCGCATCTTCTTTTAATACATCAATCAAAATTTTTCGACGTGTAGCATAATCATTCACTAATAAAGCTTCTTCAATGGATACAACGTTCAATTCTTCATCACGCTCAATCTTGCTTTCAGATTTTAAAAGTTCGATATGAATGTCTCCTGACTGCTCCGTTAAATATTGGGCAAAGAAATGCGCATCTTTTTTTAGCCATTTTCTTGGCCAAATAGAAGGGAGGAGCCACCCGATAATTGGAATAAATGAAACGACACATATTTTGAAATACGATGCTTTCCAATCGCCTTTATTTAAAATCAGCAAAACAATGGCTGATATTACGATATATATAAGATAATAGATCATAATTGGTTCACCTTTTCGTCCACATCCAAATAATAGCCCGCATTCTCAAAACGTTCTAAAATAAATGGCAGGTCACTATTTTTAGTATTTGAAAGTAAAATATAAAGATGATTATTTTCAAAACCTAAATAATCCGTTTCCCGCAGCATTTTTGAGATGTTTTCAGAAGTTTCTTCAAGCAGCTCGACAGCTATACGATATGTTAATAATACGTATGGCATATTGTAAGTTTTTTTTGCATCTTCCTTCGCTTCAAGAATCTCTTTGAACTTGTCGATTTTTAAAATGGACGTATTCTCGATATAGCGTTGATCCTCCGAAACTTTTATGAACTCCAAGGCTCTGGATAAGGATGACTGTACAAGCTCTTTTACTACAACAAATAAATTTTCATGATAGCGCGAAAAGCTTTCAAAAGGCAAGCTGTTAATCATAATAATGGCGCGCAGTTCGTTGTTGTAAAAAATAGGAGCGGCCATCAATGGGGCATTTACCGCCAATGTCCGATTAATAAAAGGCTTTCCTGTTTGTATAATTTGCTGAACGAAAGCCGTGTCATCCACTTTTATTGAAGTTTGGGAAGCTCCATCTTTTGAAAAATCCGAATTAGCCACAAGCCGCAAAAAGGAATGGTATTTATTGAATACATAGATGGATACATCATCACAGCGCATAATTTTCTCGACGACTTTTACGGTGTTCGAAAAAACTATTTCAGGCTCCAAATCATCCAATTCTTTAATAACGGAATGAATTTTTCCGAAACTATCCTCGTTATTCTTAACCCGGAATTGCAGTTCGTTTTTCACATCCCGAACCTCAGCGTGGATATCCTCCAAAAAGCGATATCGTTTTTCGAGATCATCCAGCTGTTCGCTTTGCTCCTGAATTTTGTTGTTTTTACGTTGTACGGAATAACCGACAATTAGTCCAATAAATAAAAAAACCGCAATCTGGAAAAGGAAAGTCGTATCATATAATAAAGATACGAGCTCCCGGCCGCGTATAATATAATCATACACAAGCAATATAAACGAAAGCGCGACACCCAGGAATGCTTGCGTATTTCCGTATATTGAACCAATCGTCATGATATAGAAAACGCCAAATAAGAATACAGAAATGATAGGCAGATTCAATTGAAGCATAATAATGCTCAGTACAATAAACAGTGCGATGTTTTCTACATATGGCTTAACTATTTTCCAGTTGGATGGAAGAATAGTTGCATTCTTTTTTTTCACTTTATTCATTTCAGCTGTTTTTTTCTTGAAATCGTTTACTGCCCATTCATAAGTTTTTTTAAGCCCATCTTCAAAACTATGGAGAGGGGACCAGTCGAGCACTTCTTTTATCCTCGTATTATTTAATGAGGAGTGGTAAATGTCACCTTCCCGGAAGGGGCCGTATGTCACAGCTGTCCCAGGATGAAATGACGTTAATAGATCCGTAATATGATGAATGCTCGTCTGACTATTCGTCGATAAATTGTAAGTGCCTGTCACAAATGATTGCGAAGCTCTAAAAATGGCGAACGCCACATCTTTTACGTAAATAAAATCACGTGTTTGGTTACCATCTCCATGAATTACCAAAGGTTCGTTCTTCAAAATTTTCGATGTGAAAATTGATACAACCCCACCCTCGCCTTCATTCGTTTGCCGCGGGCCGTAAACATTCGAAAAGCGGAGGCAAATAACATCCAGAGAATGCTGCTCGCCCCATGCAGTACAATATTGTTCGCCGATCCATTTACTCATGCCGTATGGGGAAATCGGTTTTGCGTTTTCCGTTTCAAGCAGCGGAATGCCGGGATTATTTCCATAGATTGCTGCAGATGAAGCGAAAATAAACTTTTTCACCTGATGCTGCCCCGCCAGCTGCAGCATATTCAACAAGCCGACAATATTTGATTGGGCATCATTTACCGGGTTTAAAATAGAATTTGTAACGCTTACTTGGGCAGCCAGATGTACAACAATATCAAAGCTGTACGATTTAAATATTTCCTTACACTTCACATCATCAATGGAAAGTATAGTGGATTTATGCTTAAATGATATATTTTCTGCTTTTCCTGTTGATAAATCATCGAGGATGTGTACTTCATAGCCTTCTTTATAAAATTGTTCCGCTACATGAGAACCGATGAATCCATATCCACCTGTTATGAGAACTCTCATCATAGATTCCTCCTAGAAGTATTTACTGAGGGAATTATTTTAAGCAACTTGCAAGTGATAGCTGAACCTTTTCATTAAAAGAGGCGACTTTCAACTTCGATTTGCTGACATTATTAATATTTTTTGAAAAACGACACATACTATATGTATTGTTTTGCAAAGTTAATTGTTCAATATTTTGCTGTAAAGTAATTTCATAATAGCCCTTTTTGTTTGTATCATTTGCGATAAAGCGGTTGTTTTTAACATTAATTTCCTTCGAGCCGCCATTATCTATATTCGAGCCTCCGATTACAATTCCTGCTTTTTCATTATGTTTGATTGTATTTCCTTCAATTGTAATATTGCTCGTTTGTCTGTTTCTGTTTTCGCTTGAAACCGAAATGCCGAAATTATTATTTGCTACGAAATTATTCATGATTTTCACATTCTTACCGCCATCGATATAAATGCCGGGGGCGGAATCTTTTCCATTATAGGAGGGATTCTTTTTGGATGAATGATTTGTTACGCGATTATTGGAAATTATGCCATTTCGTGCTTGGTCAATACAGCCCGATTCTGTACATGCATCGTAAAAACCTGCGATATCAATTCCAATATTATTGTTATTGTACAAATGATTTCGATCGATTAAAAAGTTTGTAATATTGCCGCTTAATGTTAATGATTCACTGCTTCCAAGTTTTAAATCGTATAAATGATTTTTGCGGATTTTAATATTTTGAATTGGTGCTGGATCGTTGCCGTATACTAAAATGCCATGCGCATTGCCGTCTTCATTGAAGTTGGCGATATTATGGATTCGATTGTTCGATAATTGAATATTTTTGCTTTTCCCTCTTATTAAAATACCCGCAGGATAAAAGTCGTCATCATCTGTTGTAATATTTCTTATTTCGAAGCCTTGAATATGAATATTTTCACTATCGCGAATAGAAAATGCAGCCCGTGCTGAATCATCTTCATCGCGTTTACTTCCATCAATAATCACTTTTTCTTTGTTGAACGGTTGGATTGTTAGTACGTGATCAGATGACGTCGTGAAGTTGTCGAATGCAATAAGTTCATAATAAGTTCCTTGACGTACAAAAATCGTATCGCCATGCGAGCTGCTATTCACTGCATGCTGGATCGTTTTGAACGGATTTTGCAAATCACCATTGTGGTGGTCATCGCCATTAGGGGAAACGTACAGAGTGTTTGCAGCAAAGGATTTTCCGCTAAATAAAAAAGCGAATAAAATAGAACATACCAAAACTAATGATTTAATCTTCATCTCTATTCCTCTTTTCAATATAAAGTGAGCTGTTTTACCTAATGCAAAATAAAAATGGCTGAAATTCAATTATATATATAACTAATATACTGCTTTAATTGATGCGCGTATAGTTTAAAATTATTGTTTTAATGAAATTAATGGATTATATTTCATTAATTATGATTAGGTGAAGAAATTGCTTTGTATAATATGATGCAAACATATGAATGTGGTAACGGTTATTATATAAAAGGTTAAAACTATAGGCTTTACATAAGGAATTATGCTATTATAAAACACGTTGATATTTTATCTTCATTTAATGAATGAAGATATTGCCCCCGGCGAAATTGATAAGTGTAAACCTTGAAAGGATGATATAAATTATGAGCTACGAGCGTACGAAAACCGTATCTCTACATACATTAGGTTGTAAAGTAAACCACTATGAAACAGAAGCGATTTGGCAATTATTTAAAGAGCAAGGATATGAGCGTACAGAGTTTGATCATCAAGCGGACGTTTATGTCATCAATACATGTACAGTAACAAATACAGGGGATAAAAAGTCACGCCAAGTTATTCGCCGTGCAATTCGTCAAAATCCGGATGCGGTTATTTGTGTTACAGGTTGCTATGCACAAACATCACCTGCTGAGATTATGGCAATTCCAGGAGTCGATATTGTCGTTGGGACACAGGACCGCGAGAAAATGCTAGGGTATATTGATCAATATCGCTCTGAGCGTCAGCCGATCAATGCCGTACGCAATATTATGAAAAACCGTGTATATGAAGAACTGGATGTGCCTGCATTCACGGACCGTACACGTGCATCATTGAAAATACAGGAAGGCTGCAATAATTTCTGCACATTCTGTATTATCCCATGGGCTCGCGGCTTAATGCGTTCTCGTGATCCGCAAGAAGTAATTCGCCAAGCGCAACAATTAGTAGATGCAGGTTATTTGGAAATCGTTTTGACAGGCATTCACACAGGCGGATATGGACAAGATTTTAAGGACTATAATTTAGCGCAGCTTTTACGCGATTTAGAAGCGCAAGTAAAAGGGCTAAAACGTCTGCGCATTTCTTCAATTGAAGCTTCGCAGTTAACGGATGAAGTGATTGAAGTATTACAAAACTCTGAAATTGTCGTAAATCATTTACACATCCCAATTCAATCAGGATCTGACACTGTATTGAAACGAATGCGCCGGAAATACACGATGGAATTTTTCGCGGAGCGTCTTGAAAAACTGAAGATTGCTTTACCTGACTTAGCTGTTACATCTGATGTAATTGTCGGGTTCCCAGGTGAAACAGAAGAGGAATTTATGGAAACATATAATTTCATTCGCGATCATAAATTTTCCGAACTCCATGTCTTTCCATATTCCCAACGTACAGGTACACCGGCAGCGCGTATGGATGACCAGGTGGATGAAGAGATTAAAAACGAGCGTGTACACCGTTTGATTACTTTAAACGATCAGCTGGCAAAAGAATATGCTTCTCGCTTTGAAGGGGAAGTGCTGGAAGTGATTCCGGAAGAGCGCTTTAAAGATGGAGATGCTGAAAACTTATATGTTGGATACACTACAAACTATTTGAAAGTCGTGTTCGAAGGCAATGAAGAAATGGTCGGTCAGCTTGTGAAAGTAAAAATTGCAAAAGCGGGCTATCCATACAATGATGGGCAATTCGTACGCGTTTTAGAAGGCCAAACAAACTAAACAATAAGGGTTGCATAGAAGTTGAAAACTTTTATGCAACCCTTTTTTAGTTGATAGGAAAATATAGGTTTTTCAAGGGAATCCACATAAGAAAAGACATCATTTTTGCGCAAAATGTATTTTTCTAATCTTTAATATTAAAGTTTTAGTTTATAACTTTTTGCATATCATACAGTACGTGTCCAAAAAAGACTTCTCGTCTATGCCATTGCATGCATATTGTAATAAAAAAGGGGTATTAATCTTAAATGGTGGATCGGAGGTGTATAAATGGAGCATGAACATTCAAAAGAACAGTTGGCGAAATTGTCTATAGTGGAGGTGCCGGATGGGGTAATCGGGAATATTCATCAATTTAGAAATTTTGATCCATCAAGAATTTTGCACTATGAATTAAAAGAAGATCGTTTGCTGATTTATATGGAGGAGTCTGTAAGGGTAGAATCAATCAATGATTTTCATAGCACGGTAGAAGCATTCCGCTATGAAGTGGAGCGTGGTGTACGGCCGGAAGTGGAGGCTTTCCGGTCGTTTACGTACAATGCTGATTTGTCGGAGCTGAAATTTACAGTTGATCGCGAAATATTTGAACAAGATATTACAGCGGAAATGATTGAAATCAGCATTGTGGAAGATGCCATTAAATTTCAAATATATAGTCGTAAACCAATCGGTGTTCAAGTATATTATCATGATGACAAGACAAAACTACTATTTGAGCAACGTGCTTATCCGGAATCTAGATAAAGAAGGTGGAGCAATTTATATGAAATGGATATGGATGCTGAGTATATTATTTGTTTTATATGGCTGTACTGAACAAGTAAACGATAAAAATCTGTATGAGGATGACCTGCCGACAGTGGGAATCGATATACCATCTGAAGTGACACAGCATTACGGCTCGCTTAACATTGAATATAAGGCGTCAGAAATCCAAAAGGAAATCCGATCAAACGGCGTCGTTTCATTGCAGATTAATGAACAGCAATTAGCCGAAATTGCACAAGAAACGGAGCGGTTTTTTGAGCAGTATAAAGATGTAAGCGGGTTAAATATAGATGATGGCATCGCTCGCATCAAGACAAACGAAACTTATTCGGACTGGGAAATTACGCTATCAAACCCCTCTCTCTTACAGCAAGAAGCATTTGATCTGGCGCAGGAATTTTTAATAAAAAATATTTTAACGTATCAATTGGCGAATCGTCATTTGCCGGAATTGAAAATACAGTATTTATCAAATTCCGGCGAACAGTTGGATGAAAAAATTTTACGTACAAAGTTTGCATATTCAGACGAATAATTTAAGTTGTCTGATAGTTTATCTCGATTGAAATACATGCTAAACTGTAGAGGTACGGACAACTAAGGAAATAGAAAAAAGGAGTATTGAGAAAATGACTCAAAATTATGCGGTAATGATCGACCATACTTTATTAAAAGCTGAATCTACAAAAGAGCAAGTACAACAAATTTGCGCAGAAGCAAAACAATATGGCTTTGCTTCGGTATGTGTGAATCCGACGTGGGTAAAATTTAGCGCAGAGCAATTAGCCGGGACAGAAGTAAAAGTATGTACAGTAATCGGTTTTCCTCTAGGCGCTACAACCTCGGCAGTTAAAGCATTTGAAACGAAAGATGCAATTGCAAATGGTGCTGGTGAAATTGATATGGTTATTAACATTGGCGCGTTAAAAGACGGGGATTTCGACTTGGTACGTGAAGATATTAAAGCGGTAGTGGACGCTGCAAATGGCACATTAGTAAAAGTGATTATTGAAGCATGTCTATTAACGGATGAAGAAAAAGTGAAAGCTTGTGAATTATCGGTTGAAGCGGGTGCGGATTTCGTGAAAACTTCCACTGGTTTTTCAACCGGCGGAGCTACGGCGGAAGATATTGCTTTAATGCGTAAAACAGTTGGTCCAACAATTGGTGTGAAGGCTTCCGGCGGTGTTCGCAGCTTGGAAGATATGCAGCAAATGATTGCAAATGGAGCTACTCGAATCGGGGCTTCCTCAGGCGTTGCAATAATGAATGGTTTAAAATCAGATTCTAATTACTAATTCGATAGTTTTTGTTGACTCTTTTTTAATGATACGCTATACTACTTTAGTACACATTAACTAAATGTTGATGCTTGTATTGACGTGTGTTCGGAGGGAGGGAAAGAGAGATGTCAAAAACTGTCGTTCGCAAAAACGAATCGCTTGAAGATGCTCTTCGTCGCTTCAAACGTACTGTATCAAAATCAGGTACAATTCAGGAAGTTAGAAAGCGCGAGTTCTACGAAAAACCTAGTGTAAAACGTAAAAAGAAATCAGAAGCTGCACGTAAACGTAAGTGGTAATTTCCCTGAAAAACCCTACGTTCATAACACGCAAATTCCAGATTTAACTGAGCAGACAAATGATATACCCCGCAAGCCTTTAATTATGGCTTGCGGGGTATTTGCATTTCCCGGTCTCCATTTTTAGTAGAAATATAAATGATAATATAGGACTTTTAAGCAAATTTTAGAAATTATTTAATATATCGTAGGAAATGCCGTATAATTGAAATATACATAAGCAAATAATAGGAAAGATGCAATAAAAATCGAAGTTAAAAATTTTTGAAACTTTTTATTCGTTCATCCGTAGAATTACTGTACATAGAATTATGCATAAAGGGGTGATAAAGATGAGACGAACGAAAGGGATTAGTTGGGTTTTTCTAATGGTCATGTCATTCGTATTAATATTTCCTTCTTTAACGGCATTCGCAAATGGCAAAGTGTATGAAATCTCCATAGATAATAAAATTGAAAAGGGATTGGTGGAGCATTTAAAACGCGCTTTTGAGGAAGCGAAAAGCAATAACACCGAAGCGATCATCCTCAATATGCACACACCTGGAGGAGCTGTCGATGCCGCAACCGAAATTGGCCGGCTAATGGACTCTGTAGATATACCGATTATTGCATATGTCAACTCGAATGCTCTTTCGGCGGGTGCATATATTGCGCTCCATGCAGACGCAATTTACATGACGCCAAATGCGACAATGGGGGCAGCGGCAGTAGTTGATTCCTCCGGCAATGCAGCAGGGGAAAAGGCTGAAAGTGACTGGCATGCCAAAATGACTTCAGCTGCTGAAAATTCCGGTCCGAATGGTCGCAATCCTCAGTATGCACAAGCAATGGTTAGAAATGATTCTGATTTATCGGAATATAGGGCCCCAAAAGGCAAGCTTCTTACATTAACTTCCGGAGAAGCTGAAAAAGTCGGTTATTCTGAAGGGACAGCTGCTTCTATGACAGAGCTGCTTAAAAAAATCCAGCTCGATGGCAGTGAAGTTGTAAAAGTTGAGCAAACGTTTGCGGAAAAATTGGCTCGTTTTATTACAGATCCGATTATTGTTCCCATTTTACTATCGATTGCCAGCATCGGGTTAGTAGTAGAATTATATTCGCCAGGCTTTGGTGTGGCGGGAACGATGGGGCTCGCTTCACTGGGGATGTTTTTCTTTGGGCATCTTGTCGCGGGCATTGCAGGGTATGAAACACTTATCTTTTTTGTGATCGGCCTTATTCTAGTCATTGCCGAGCTCTTTGTACCCGGTGGTATCGTTGGAATTGTCGGGGGCGCACTAATTATTGGAAGTTTACTTTTTGCAGGGGAAAGCTTCGTCCATATGGCATATTCGATTTTAATTGCAATGCTCATTGCAGGTATAGGAATGGTGATACTTATGAAATTCTTCGGGAAAAAGTTGCATATGTTTAATCGTCTCGTGCTGAAAGATGCGACGACAACGGAAGAAGGCTATGTTTCGAATACAAACCGAATTGAATTAATAGGCAAAACGGGGCAATCCATTACACCGTTGCGCCCATCAGGAACAGTGATTGTAGCACAAGAACGTCTTGATGTTGTGACGGAAGGAAACTATGTCGATGCTCGTAAAACAGTAGAAATAGTGAAAGTGGAAGGATCGCGTATTGTCGTCAGAGAAATTATTGGAAAAGGTGGAGAAGAAGTATGAGTATGTTGGCAGATGCAGGAACAATTACATTAATTGCTGGCATAATAATTGCATTTATTATCCTGGCAGTATTTTTCACATTTGTTCCTGTTGCACTATGGATTAGTGCACTTGCAGCAGGTGTAAGAGTAAGTATTTTCACATTGGTCGGGATGCGTTTACGTCGCGTTATTCCTTCGCGTATTGTAAACCCGTTAATTAAAGCGCATAAAGCAGGGTTGGATGTATCAATTAACCAATTGGAATCCCACTATTTAGCAGGCGGTAATGTTGACCGTGTTGTAAATGCGCTTATCGCGGCTCACCGTGCAAATATTGAGTTGACATTCGAACGTGCAGCGGCGATTGATTTGGCCGGCCGCGATGTTCTGGAAGCGGTACAAATGTCGGTAAATCCGAAAGTTATTGAAACACCATTCATTTCGGGTGTGGCAATGAACGGGATTGAAGTAAAAGCGAAAGCGCGTATTACAGTGCGTGCAAACTTGGATCGTCTTGTCGGCGGTGCTGGTGAAGAGACAATCGTTGCCCGTGTAGGAGAAGGGATTGTATCGACATTAGGTTCCAGTGAATCACATTCAAAAGTTCTGGAAAACCCGGATTTAATTTCTCAAACGGTGCTTTCAAAAGGTTTAGACTCTGGTACAGCTTTCGAAATCTTATCGATTGATATCGCCGATGTTGATATCGGCAAAAACATCGGTGCCGAGCTTCAAATTGAGCAAGCACAAGCAGATAAAAATATCGCGCAGGCAAAAGCGGAAGAGCGCCGTGCAATGGCCGTAGCGAGCGAGCAGGAAATGGTTGCGAAAGTCCAGGAGATGAAGGCGAAAGTAGTGGAGGCAGAGGCAGAAGTTCCAATGGCTCTGGCAGAAGCGCTGCGTTCGGGCAACTTCGGATTAATGGACTACATGAACTACAAAAATATTCAAGCAGATACATCGATGCGCGATTCCATTTCAAAAGTTTCGAACAACGATAACCCAGATCCAAAAAATAAATAATCGAGGAAAGGAGTGAGCACTAAATGGAAGGACTCATCATTATGATTGTAATGATCATTATTAGTTCTTTATTTGGCAAAGGGAAAGAACAGCAAAAGAAAGAATCAAAACAGATGCCGCCATTTAGCAGTCAACCTGCTCCTCGAAAACAAGAGGCAAAGCCGAAAACTGAAACGAAACGTCCGAAAAGATTGGAAGATTTTGCGAATGAAGTATTCGGACAGCTGAATGAAAAAGCAAAAACTGTCATTAAAGAACCAGAGCCACACATTCCGAAACAAGAAGAACGACCTGTTTCTGAACCCGTTAAACCAGCGGCGGAGCGTCGAGGAGACAATTCAAACAGGGGCTCGCGTTCATTAACTGAACGACCTATCGTTGCAATGGCAAAACGAGATTCTGAAGCATTTCAAGTTGTTCCGTCGAATCAGCGCGAATTAATGCAAGCGATTATTATGACGGAAGTTTTGGGGCCTCCTAAGGCAAATAGAAAATAATAATAGTACTACCTATTTCTATGTATCTATACGGAAATAGGTAGTTTTTTTAGCAGTAAATCAGCGCAGCAGCATGAGCAGAACATGGACGGATATAATTTAATCGCTAATTTTATTGGAAGCGGGTATATATATGGGGAGGGGTGATTCAAATGAAGAAAAGATGGTTAGTATTGGCATTCATGCTAATATTCCTGTTGGCTGCATGCGGAAATACAGATGAAGAAAATCTTCCGCATGCAAGCGAAACCGTAGCTGTCTATGAAAGCGATGAGACGTTTACGCATAATATGGAAGGTGTAACATTGATGTTCGACTATAGCATCGAAAAAGTTTCAGGAAAAGTAATGGAATCAAAATCTACGAATTTACAGCCCGGTGATTTTATACTTGAGATTTCCGGAACGATTCAAAATGATTTTGATCAAATGATTTATTACACGCCGAATTTTAATATTGTAACACTTCAAAATGTTAAAGTGGAACAATTGTCATCATCATTTGAAAATGAACAAATTTTAGTGAATCCGCAAATGGAGACTAATTTTTCCGTTGCTTATTTATTGCCTGGGCAACTATACAGTGAAAATGCATCATTAAATGTGCATGTTCCCGCAGCGTTTAAGGAGCCGAATAGTGAAAGCTCGGGTGATGCATTAGGGGACTCGGCAAATTGGCAAATTCCGATTAAATAAAACTACACATGCCTTCTTTTTCCGTAGCATATAGTGACGTTAAAAGGAGGCTTTTTATTGAGAAAACTATTCCCTATGAACAATAAATTGCAAATAACCTCTTTTCTTCATATTCGGTATGATGGTTATTATACGCTGGGAGATGTTTCGCCGACAGAGTACAATTGCAATACAAATGAATTTTCGATGCATATCCGTGCAGCAGAGATAGAGGTGCAGCATTTGTTTGAGGAAGGCTTTTTAATCCGTTGCAAAACACTCCAAAAATTGTCTATTGAGCGAATAAAAGAATGAATGCAACATATAAAAAGCTCATTACAATTAAGATGAAGCAGTCTAGTGGAGCCGCTGCCTTTATCGCGCTTCTGAAACAGCATAAAATACGAATATACCAATTGAATTTCAGCCGTAATGAAATAACGTTTCAAGTGGCCCGAAGCAATATATCAATGATCCGCAAGCTTAGAAAAAAGGCAAAAGTAAAAATTTTGATTCGCTATACTGAACCGGATAAGATTTTGCAAAAGGATTTTGTCACTGTTATAGGAATGCTAGCCTTAATCGTACTGCCATTATTATTATCACGTTTTATTTGGCAAATTGAAGTAGATGCAAACACAGTCGAGCTGGAAGATGAAGTGGCTAATTATTTAGAAGATGAAATGGATGTGCAATTTCCGGTTCGAAAAAATGCGTTTTATTCGGATAATGAAATTCGCCAAATAATGATGAGGCAATTTCGGGAGTTTTCTTGGGTACATATTATGAAAAATGGAAGTAAAATAACAATCACTCCCCAGTTAGCGCCAAAAATAGAGCCACTCCAAAACGAGAATAAGAATCAGCATTTAATCGCCACAAATAGTGGGGTCGTCACACATTTCAAAATAGAACGAGGAATTCGCCAAGTAGAGCAAAATATGACGGTTTACCGCGGGGATATTCTCGTTTCGGGTATTCTCAAGCATGGAGATGATGAAATAATAATCGGTGCGGGTGGGGAAGTATTTGCCGACTATTGGCTAGAGACATCTTTTTCCATCCCTAAAAACATTGAAATGGAAGTATTAGATGACTATGGCTGGAAGTATAATATTAATTGGAAGCAAGTAGGGGCATCAGTGAAACAAAAATCATTCGAGCCATTAAAATCAATTGTCACATATAAGCCGTACAGAACATTTCATAAAAAACGAAAAGTGATAAGTGAAGAGGATATACAAAATTTCATCTTGCCGCTGCTGCATGAAAAGATGATTTATTCATTGCCGCTTGAATCCGCGATAAAAGCAGAAAAACTTTTGCACGTATACACTGATGATGATACAGTTAAAGGGAAAGTCTTGTATTTGATAAATGAAAATATTGCAAAACCACATCCAATTCACCAAGGAGAATGAGTATGCCAGAAAAATATGTTGAGCTCCAAATCGACAATCCAAATGAAGCGGTTATGCTTTTAGGAATGTCCGATGCAAATATAACATTAATTGAAGAAACTTATGACGTTCAAATTATTACGCGCGGAGAAGTCATCCAAATTGCAGGCGATGATTCCGACAAGAAAAATCAGGCACATGCTGTTTTAGAGGCATTGCTGAAAGTGATCCGGAAAAATATTAATATTGATCAGCGCGATGTTGCGACTGCGATTGAAATGGCCAATAAAGGCACGATTGAATATTATGCTGAATTGTATGATGAAGAAATTGCCCGCAATACGAAAGGGAAGCCTATCCGTGCGAAAACGATTGGGCAGCGTGAATATATTCGGGCGATTCGTCATAAAGACTTAATTTTTGGTATTGGTCCAGCAGGTACCGGCAAAACGTATTTAGCGGTCGTAATGGCGACACAAGCGCTAAAAAATGGTCATGTAAAACGTATTATTCTGACGCGTCCCGCGGTTGAAGCAGGTGAATCTTTAGGTTTCCTGCCAGGGGATTTAAAGGAGAAGGTGGACCCTTATTTACGCCCTTTATATGATGCATTGCATGATATATACGGCCAAGAGCAAACACAGCGCTTAATCGAGCGTGGCACAATTGAAATCGCCCCTTTAGCTTATATGAGGGGACGTACGCTTGATGATGCTTTCGTCATTTTGGATGAGGCTCAAAACACGACACATCAGCAAATGAAAATGTTTTTGACACGTCTTGGTTTTGGCTCGAAAATGGTTATTACAGGGGACAAAACACAAATTGATCTACCGAAAAATACGGAATCAGGCCTTATTATCGCAGAACGGACATTGCGTTACGTAAAAGATATCCACTTCCAAATACTGGAACAGGGTGATGTAGTGAGGCATCCGTTAGTGGCGAGGGTAATCCAAGCATATGCGGAACAGGAACTATAAACAATAATGCCGACTTTCAACTTTTATTGATTTAAAGGTTGAAAGTTTTTTTATGGACGGAAGGAGAAGATTTATAAACTATTCTGTAACAAATTGTAGGTTGAAAGACATTAATTTGAAAAACATGCTAGCTTTTCGTAACAAGGGGGATATAAATTTGTTAAAATGAAAGCAGAAGTAAAAGTGGAGGTGCATGATCATACAGAGAGTAAAAAAGCTCATCCAGCTAATTAGCTTTCGCGCATTATTAATCATTGTCCTTGTTGCAACGGCATTGCTGCAATTTTCATTAATGCTTGATAATGTTCGCGGCGTTACATATGATATTCAACTAACCGAATTATCACCGGAAACCATTCGTTCGATTAAAACGATTGAAGATACAGTAAAGACGGAAATAGAAAAGGAAAGTGCCGAAAAAAATGTAGAACCTGTTTATATTTTCAAAGATGACGTACCGAGCCACCGGGCCACTTTTGTCACAACGATTTTTGATATTGTTTTAGAGGCGAAAAAAGATATCGCAGAAGCTGATGATGAATTGTCGCAAACAAAGCAAGTAGAGTTATTGCGTTCAAGTTTAAAAGACATATTGGACAATCAGCAAAATTTAACATTATCGGATACACAGCTAGTAAATTTATTAAGTGCGACTCAAAAAAATATTGAGTCTGCCCGAGATGCCCTGGCGACACTGATCGAAGCGAATCTGGACAAGCCGCTGCGAAAGGAAAGCTTAATGCTTTATCGCGACGAACTGGAAAGCAAAATTAGGCAAAAACCTTCCATACCTGACAATTTAATGAGTGTTGCGGTCATAGTTGGACGCGCGGCAGTAGTAGAAACGGAAGTTCTTGATGAAGAAAAAACAGAGACGGCTATCGTGCAAGCGAGAGAGGCAGTGGAGCCTACACGTATTTTACAAGGGCAAATTATCGTTCAAGAAGGCGAAGTAGTTACACGAGAAATTTATCGTCAACTTGAGCTATTGGGAATGCTTGATAGCGAAGTATCAATTAAGCCGATCATCGGATTAATGATTTTAATTATTTTGCAAATTTCATTTCTGTATGTCTTATTCGACCGCTCAAAAAAAGAGCTGGCGACAAAGCGCAATGAATTGCTCGTAACCGTCATTGTATACGCGATCGCTTTAATTATGATGAAATTGATCGGTTTAATCGCGGCAAATTTTGATTTGATGCTGGCGTTTATTTATCCTTCGGCAATGGCGACAATGCTTGTGCGGGTATTGGCGAATGACCGGGCTGCAAGTGTTGTAACGGTAATAACGGCCGCTTCTGCAGGCGTTATTTTCCATGAAGGCTATTCCGCGATATTGCAAATGGATGCGGCGCTTTACATTTTATTTGGTGGATTTGCGTCGATTATTTTTATGCGTGGCCTGGAAAAACGAACAGATATTTTACATGCTGTAGGTGTTGTTACACTTGTAAACTTATTATTTATCGCGTTTTATTTATTAATGGCACAATCCGGCTACAGTTTTAAGGAGATTTCGTTTTATGTAGCTGCTGCGATTATTTCGGGCTTATTATCAGGGGCTTTAACGATGGGGCTGCTACCTTATTTCGAATCCGCATTCGGCCTTTTGTCAACGATGCGCCTAATCGAACTGTCGAACCCGAATCATCCGCTTTTGAAGAAAATTTTAACTGAAACGCCTGGTACGTATCATCATAGTATAATGGTCGCGAATTTAGCGGAAGCTGCTTGTGAAGCTATTGGTGCGGATGGCTTGCTTGCGCGGGTTGCCTGCTATTACCATGATGTAGGGAAAACGCGGAGACCCCTATTTTTCATCGAAAATCAAATGGGCTCAAACCCGCACGATTCGATGCCGCCCGAAAGCAGTGCGGAAATTATCATTGCACATACGACAGATGGCGCGGAACTGCTCCGCAAGCATAAAATGCCGCAGGAAATTGTTGATATTTGCATGCAGCATCATGGAACAAGCACACTCAAGTTCTTTTTGTTTAAGGCGAAAGAAGAAGGGAAACAATTGGATGAAAGTATATTCCGCTATCCCGGCCCAAAGCCTCAAACAAAGGAAGCGGCCATTATTAGCATCGCGGATAGTGTGGAAGCCGCTGTTCGTTCAATGAATCAGCCAAGTGCCGAAAAAATTCACAAACTCGTACAGTCAATTATTCAAGACCGTGTACAAGATAAGCAATTTGATGAATGTGATATATCTTTGAAAGAACTGAAAACAATTGAAGATGTTTTATGTGAAACTTTAAATGGGACGTTCCACTCGCGTATTGAATATCCAAAGGAATAAAACAGGAGGGAACAACAATGTTATTAATCGATTTTTTAGATGAAACAAATGAGGTACAAGACTCGCATATTAAATTAGTGGAGAAGCTATTGCAGCATGCCGCACAATATGAAGGCATTGAAGATGGCTCGGAAGTTTCGATTACATTTGCAACGAACGAGGCAATCCATGCAATTAATCGGGAATATCGTGATAAAGATCAGCCGACAGATGTGATTTCCTTTGCATTGGAGGAAATGGGTGAAGGGGAAGTGCAAATAATCGGTGAGGGCATTCCACGCATTTTGGGGGATATTATTATTTCGACAGACCGTACACGGGAACAGGCGGAAGAATATGGTCATTCTTTTGAACGCGAATTAGGCTTTTTGGCGGTGCATGGTTTTTTGCATTTACTTGGCTATGACCATATGACACCGGAAGATGAAAAAATTATGTTCGGGAAGCAGGATGCTATTTTACAATCATACGGCTTAGGTCGGGATGCAAATGAACGTCCGTAAATTTTTCGGATCCTTTCGATTTGCAGTAGAAGGGGTACGGACAGCCATGTATGAGCAAAACCTCAAATTCCATTTAGCGAGTGCGGCAGTTGTGCTAATTGCTGGTATAGTAACAGATTTAACGATTATCGAATGGTGTATCATTATTTTAATGATTGCCATTGTTATAGGCGCAGAGCTTATTAATACAGCAATCGAAAGAGTAGTGGACCTCGCCTCACCGGAAATTCATCCGCTCGCAAAGCAGGCGAAGGATATTGCAGCAGGTGCTGTACTTGTATTTGCGCTCGCAAGTGTTATAATCGGACTACTCATATTTTTACCAAAATGGCTGTAAGGCAAATTATCAGTGGGCACAATCGTCTCCACTGATTGTTTGTCTTTAGGAATATTTTTTAAAGATGAAACAACAATTTGGCTTGACGGAAGGAGCTTCTCATTATGACAATGGAACAATTAATAGAGCAATCGAAAATAGCGCGCGAAAATGCGTATGTGCCTTATTCGAAATTTAAAGTAGGTGCAGCGCTATTAGCGGACGATGGCACAGTATATAAAGGCTGCAATATCGAAAATGCAGGGTATAGCATGACAAACTGTGCCGAACGTACCGCCTTTTTTAAGGCAGTATCTGAAGGTGTACGTGAATTCAAAGCGATTGCAGTCGTGGCGGACACACCAGGGCCTTGTTCACCATGTGGGGCTTGTCGACAAGTAATGAGTGAATTTTGTGCACCGGATATGCCTGTGTACTTAACGAATATGAATGGTGATGTACAGCAAACGACTGTGGCAGAGCTTATTCCGGGAGCTTTTACAACGGAGGATATGAAAAATGCAGGAAAATAAAGGATACAAATCGGGGTTCGTCTCGATTGTAGGTCGTCCAAATGTCGGCAAGTCAACTTTTTTAAACCGTGTAATCGGTCAAAAAATCGCGATTATGTCCGATAAACCACAAACGACACGCAACAAAGTACAGGGTGTATTGACACAGGAAAATTCCCAAACGATTTTCATCGATACACCAGGCATCCATAAGCCAAAGCATAAGCTGGGCGAATTTATGCTAAAAACTTCCCGCAACGCATTAAGGGAAGTGGATGCTATTATGTTTATGGTCAATGCAGAGCAGGCAATCGGCAAAGGCGATGAATTCATCATTGATTTATTGCAGGGGAATAAAACGCCCGTATTTTTAATTATTAATAAAATTGACTTAGTGCATCCGGATGAATTGGTGAATATTATTGATTCATACAAAGACAGGTTTGACTTTGCGGAAATTATTCCGATTTCGGCGCTTCAAGGGAATAATGTGGAAAACTTATTGGCGACGATTGAGAAATATTTGCCGGAGGGTCCTCAATATTACCCTGCAGACCAAGTAACAGACCACCCAGAGCGCTTCATCATCTCTGAATTGATTCGTGAAAAAGTTCTGCATCTAACACGCGAGGAAATCCCGCACTCAATCGCTGTTGTTATAGACCGTATTAAGCCCCATGAAGAAAAGGAAAATATGATTCATGTACAGGCGACAATCATGGTGGAACGCGATTCGCAAAAAGGGATCGTCATAGGGAAACGCGGCGCACTTTTAAAAGAAGTGGGATCCCGGGCTCGCCAGGATATTGAAATGCTACTAGGCTCAAAAGTATATTTGGAGCTTTGGGTGAAAGTGCAAAAAGATTGGCGCAACAAGCAAACACATTTACGTGATTTCGGCTTTAGAGAAGACGAATATTAGACGGCTAAAAGATGCAACAATTGCGTTGCATCTTTTTTGCTTGATTAAAACGCTATATTTGATACTATTTTATTAGGTAATATTTTACAAAAAGATGGTAGGTGTAGGATTGAATACGTTAAATAAATTTTTATTGGCGCTTTGGGGAGTGTCATTGACGATATTGGTAGTGGTCGTTCTAACAGTCGGCCAAGATCATTCAATACTTGTTGCAGAAGGGCAAATGAACATAACCTCAGAAGAGCCAATGGAAGAGCAGCAAGAGCGGGAAATTCCGGCTAAGGAAGTAATCGAACCTGAGCCAAAGCCGGAGCCGGAAAACATAAAGGAAACCGTTCGATTTGCGATGGCAGGAGATGTGCTGCTCCATTTGAGGCTCGCCCAATATAAAGATTTTGCATCGTCATTTGCAGCAGTGACCCCGATTATGCAAAGCTATGATTATCTGATCGCCAACCAGGAATCCCCTCCTGTCGGCAATAAATATGCGTTAAGCGGCTTTCCTCAATTTTCAAGCCCGCCCCATATTATCCGGGATATCCAAAATGCCGGCGTAGATATGGTTACGATTGCGAATAATCATATTGTCGATAAAGGGGAAGGCGGTGTACGCACATTTTTCGAAAATCTTGATGAATATAAAATGCCTTATGTTGGCGCATATAAAAATCAGGAAGATTTGTCGACACATCGCATCATTGAAATAGGTTCGATAAAAATCGGGATGCTGGCATATACATACGGCACTAATGGTCTTTATTTGCCAAAAGGGTCACCATTTATTATTAACTATATTGATGAGGCGAAAATTAAAGCGGATATCGACGCATTAAAACAAGAAGCAGATGTCGTTGCCGTATCAATACATTGGGGGCCGGAATATGTTTATAGCGAAAACGACTATCAAAAACATTATGCAAGCGTTTTGAATGAAGCAGGCGCACATATCGTCTTTGGGACACATCCGCATGTGCTGCAGCCGTACAAAAAGCTTGTAAGCGGACAAGGTCATGAAACACATGTCTTTTATTCCCTCGGCAATTTCTTTTCGACGATTTTAACGGTACCTAATACGATGATAGGCGGAATTGCGAGTTTGGAAATCACGAAGGACGATGAGCATATTTCAATCCAACACCCTGAGCTTCGCGCAACATCCGTATTAAAAGATGCAGACGGGATTTATCGGGTGTATCCATTAAAAGACGTCGAACAGCGCTCTGTCCAAAACTTGAAGTGGGTGAAGAAAATAATGGGTGAAGATGTAGCCGTTTATTAAACATTTCAAGCATTAGTACGGTATAATGACAGTACGAAAGAAACAAAGGATGTGCAATAGATGCTACATAAATGGGAAGGCATCGTTTTAAAGGCGCGTGCTTACGGTGAATCAAACAAAATTGTCACGCTCATGACACGGGAAGCAGGAAAAGTGGCATGCATGGCAAGAGGAGCGAAAAAACCGACGAGCCGTTTGGCAGGGGTTACTCAGCCGTTTATGCACGGTTCGTTTTTAGTGCAGCGAACGTCAGGTATGGGGACATTGCAGCAAGGGGAGCATTTCAATTCAATGCGCCATATTCAAACAGATATTGTAGCTACCGCCTATGCAAGCTATATTGTTGAAATTGTAGACCGGTTAGTAGAAGAAGGCAGGCCGGAGCCGTATGCTTTCGAAATATTGATTCAGGCATTAAATGCGATTGAGGAAGGCTATGACCCTGAAGCAATCACATTATTTGTAGATTGGAAGATGCTGCCGTATGCCGGCATACAGCCGATTTTACATGCATGTGCAGGATGTGGAGCGGTAGACGGGGAATTTGCGTTTTCATTTGCGCAAGGCGGCTTTATTTGCCATCGCTGCTTCCATTTGGACCCCTACATTATCCGATTGTCCCCGACACAGCTGAAGCTTATTCGGATGTTTTATACTGTGCCGATTGAGCAAGTGGGGAAGCTTGAATTAAAGCCTCAGACGAAGCAGTTTATCAAAAAAATTGTCACAACGATTTATGAGGAACAAACGGGAATTCGTTTAAAGTCGAGAAGCTTTATCGAGCAATTGGAGCGTACCCCATTATTGCAGCGCGAGAAAAAGGAAGACGAATAAAAAATATTGCCTAGGAAATAAGCTGGTCGGATGAAATATTCATCTATATGACTAGCTTTCTTTTGTGAAGGAAGTGAACATGATGCTACAATTTGAAAATGATCAATTAGCAGTGTTTCAAAGCGTGTTATATGAAACAACATCTGCAGTTGTAAAGACGAAGCGGGCGTTAATTTTAACTGATCCAACCTGGCTGCCCAATGAAATTGCCGAAATAAAAGCCTATATACAGTCAATTATCGGGGAGCGCAAATTATACATTGTTTATACACATAGCGACTATGACCATATTATTGCAGCCGGCGCTTTTTTGAATGCGACGACAAT
Organism: Solibacillus silvestris; assembly: GCF_051967575.1. NCBI lineage: Bacteria > Bacillati > Bacillota > Bacilli > Caryophanales > Caryophanaceae > Solibacillus > Solibacillus silvestris. The sequence goes on along the minus strand of NZ_JBQCJW010000002.1, from coordinate 163,027 downwards.
TGCGAGTGAAGCTTTTGCCAATCGAACGGATAAAAAAGAAGTGCTGAAACAGATACATCAATTTGATGCACAATACTACATTGAAAGGGATTATCCGATTATTTATCCCGACATTGACATTGTTATTAAGGAGGATGGGCACACAATCGACTTAGGAGATGCCGCATGCACGTTTTATTTAGCGCCTGGCCATACGGAAGACTGTCTATTCACAGTGGTCGAGCCATACGGAATATTGCTGGCGGGGGATTATTTGTCAAATGTCGAATTCCCGTTTATAGAAGATTATGCGTCATATTCATCCACATTACAAAAAGCCTCTGAAATTATTTCTGACAAGAATATTCAAACAGCTGTGCCAGGCCATGGCCAAAAGACAAATGATTCAGCTGAAATTCAGCATCGTATAGAGCAATCGGTGCAATATTTGGGCGATTTAAAAAAGGGACTGGACCAAGAAGCGAAATTGCGAAAGGATTACCCTTTTTATGAAGGGATGAAGGAACTGCATGAAGCAAATAAAAAGCTAATCGGTAAATAGGTAAAAGCCAAGCAGTTCAGTCTTTTCTGCTTGGCTTGACTTTATATGTCTGCCAGTTGATTCATGCGTTCCAGTACACGCCGTTTGCGGTAAAGCATCATCCCGGCCTCTGCGATATCTTCAATCATTGACTTATTAATAAAGGCTCCGAAAATCATACCTGCCACGGGAATCATTTGAAAGAGCTTTTTCATGCCGAAATTGTCCCGGTATGTAAAAAAGACCTCTTGCCATCCTTGCAATTGAGAAACCATATTTTCTGCGGAGCGCGGCTGTTCATAGTTTTGTGCCAGCTCTTTCAAAATTGCCTCTTTTCCGACGATATCCGAGGAAGCGAACTGCAAGCATTTCACGATAAAAATACGTTCGGCTTTTTCATTTGGATCATAGCCATGGATAAGTGCGATTTCCTGCAGGGTTTTCAATGCGATTCCTAAAATGACCGGAATATCGATTGCCAATGTAAATACGCCGCCAAAGCCTGTTGATGCGCCTTGCACTGTTGCGATATTGGCACGGTTTTTTTGAAGCTTTTCACTTAGTTCGACCATATCTTCTATCGGCATTTGCCCGATGTCCTGTAATGATGCAACCGAGTGTAATGTATGTTTCTGGATGTGGCGAATCATTGCCTTTTCGCTCACTAAATATTTCCCTCCTGTTTGCACATAGCTGACGAGTTCATCGATTAATACAGAAATTTTTTCCTGAATGAATTTTGGCGTTAATTTATCAAGTATTTTAAATGGAATTCGGCCGATTTTTTCCCAAAACCATAAACCGCTTTGATCTTTTTCCCATTGCTGAATCGTTTGTAAATAGTGTTCGAGTTGTTGTTTAGTTTCCACGAATCGCCCCTCCTAATGGATCTATTACTCACTTTACGTATAATAGCAAAAAAGGTTTCATCGCGTTTATTCAAACTGGGTTAATAATGGGGCTACATCTTCTTTTAACCGTTCATAAAATAATGCTTCAAGCTTTAGTAGTTTATGATGGTGTTTTTGTTCAAAGAGCTGGTGCATTTTATCAATTTTTTCTTTTGAAAAGCGGAAGTGATGATTGAAATGATCACGTTTACTATCTTCGCTTAAATGCATATAGCCTCGAATAATCGTGGAAAGCTGATGGAATTGTTTATTCGCCTGTTCGTACGCCTCCCGACTCAAACAGCCAAGTGCATAGCTCGGGTCGTCATAGCGCCTGTAAAAATCCTTCGCTTCCCGGTATGCCTCAAGTTGCATATTGGCTGTATAGAGAATGTGATGCTGTGCACGATGGTCCGGACATTCGAAATGGAGTATTGCTTTAACGAGTTCATAAATTTTATCGTACGTATCCAATATTTTTACGGGTGTTTCTTTCAGCTGGAAAAACATTTCAATCCCCCCAATTACATTACTGTCTGAAAATTATAACTCATTTTTGTTCATATTGTTCAGCAAAAGAGCGAATTTCAGTTATTTGGAGGCATCGTTTAATATGCAAGCGGGGCGGCGTTATAAATACCGGAGCTTGGTTATTGTATTTAGACGGAACAATTGTTCATCCAACGGCAAAAAGGATTTGGAAAAATGAAGCTTTCCAAATCCTTTTTATTATTCCCAATAAAAGAAATTGCCATGTCCGTCGGTGTTTTTTAATACTTTATGTGAAATGCAATCCCTGTTTGCAATAAAGTCCACATGCAGATTACTGTCGTACATATTGTTATACACATGATAAATAGGTTGTTTTGCGCTTTCTTTTGTTAAAAGTCCGATTAGATCCTCTTTAAGCTGTGCCGGGAATTGATTCGCAACATGTGTGTGAAAAATAACGATTTGGCTGTCCATACAAACGGAATCCAAAATTCCGGGAATAATATGTAAAAAATTCCCCTCATACAGTTCTTTTTCGCATTCATTATGGATGGAACGAACAATTTCGAGATTTTTCTTCCTATCCTTTTGTTCAGGCCATATGAGACTCTGAAGCCATAAATAGTCTTCTTCATTGGACAAATCAATAATATTCAAATCAATGCCACAGCGCCTGAAAACACGAAACGGCTCCATTTTCGGCAGCGCCGCTCCATAGTTGGCAGCGCTTATTTTCATAGAGCTCGAAAAGTCACCGAAAGTACGATTTTCATCTTGTGAAATTTCATATTGAAATAAATCCAAATTCAATAATAACCCGGCGCTTGTGCCTATTTCAATCAGAGTTAAAGGCTTTTGTGCACGCTCGTAAATTTCATGGAAAACAGGATATAAATATGCCGAGCGCTGTACTTCATTTGTTTGAACGAATTTAGTTTGAAGTATATTAATGAGTACTGCTTCATATGCACGCCAAAAGCCTTTCAATAAGTCGAAGCTCACATTAAAATCAATCAGCCCCGAACATTGAAAAACTTGTGTGAGGGGATCGTTTGTTTTTTGTGCTAAATATTGCACAGCAGCGAAAAATAAATTAGGCTTCGGCTGATTCACAGGAATGTCAAAAGCTCTGCATCCATGCCAATTCGTCTGCACCACTGTTCGTAAAGTGGACTTTTGCCTTTTGCTTCATTTTCCGAAAAGCGATGAAAAGTTTCGGCTAGAAGATTGTTATTTAGCATCTGCATTTCCTCCTAATACTTTATTACAAAAAGTGTATAATGAATCTGGCATTATATAAATTAATTAAATTAAATAAATGTAATTAAAATTATTAATCAAAGGTTGTGTGGAAATGGATTTGAAGTGGCTAAAAACATTTATCGCGGTTTATGAAGAAGGAAATTTCCGGGCAGCTGCTGAGAAACTGTATATTTCGCAGCCTAGCATTACAGTGCATATAAAAGCGTTGGAAGAGGAACTGCAAATACCATTATTCAGCCGTAAACATACGAAGCTGGCGTTGACGGATGCAGGGGAATTTTATTATCCGTTGGCAAAAGAAATCATCTCGAAAGTAGAGGATAGCAAAAAAGGACTGCATTTATTTACGCAGCATCAAAAAATTAAATTAGTTATTGCTTTATCGCCAATGTTAATTTCAACAATACTTCCTAAGATAATTCACGATTTTATGCAGGAATATCCGAATTATGAAATTGAGATTTTAATTGAGGAGTCGATGGAGACGAACGAAGCGATCCGATTAAAAAATATAGATATTGCTATTGGCATGCTACCCGGCAAATATAAGGGAATCCATGCAGAAAGGCTTTTGTCCGCTCCGCTAGATTTAATCTATCCAGCTACAGCAAATCCCCAGGAAAAAAGCATAGATAAATTATTGATGGAGCTATTTTCGAATTATCCATTGTTTACAGGATATTTTGATGAAATTGAGCCAAATCTTGCCGAACTGGAAAACGAATACAAAATCTATAGGAAAAATATAATTAATGACAGTATATTTGCAATTGCATTAATTAAGGAGGGACTAGGCATAGGGCTGTTTCCAAAATTCCAAATTGAAAATGAATTATTGGAGGGGAAATTAAAAAGCATTAGTTTAGGAGCGGTTTCTAAAATTTATGCGATTGAAATTTATATGAAACATTTAAGGGAGGAGGAAAAGCTGATTCCTTTATTAACTTATATTCGGGAGCGGTTTACATATAGTTAGGGGCATAGAATAATAAACAGGGCTATTTGGAAATCGTTCCCTAGATAGCCCTGTTTTAAATTAAAATACTAAATGCTTTTCGATATAAGCTTTTACTTCTGCAATCGGCATGCG
>NZ_JBQCJW010000002.1:0-158672 GCF_051967575.1 Solibacillus silvestris | reverse complement strand
GAAAGCGTGTGCTCCTGCGGTTGCCGCAAAGCGTCAATCCTCGTCGCAAATCCGCATGCCTGTGTAATCTTAACAACTAAAGCTGAAATTAAAATACTAAATGCTTTTCGATATATGCTTTTACTTCTGCAATCGGCATGCGGAAAGCGTGTGCTCCTGCGGTTGCCGCAAAGCGTCAATCCTCGTCGCAAATCCGCATGCCTGTGTAATCTTAACAACAAAACTGAAATTAAAATACTAAATGCTTTTCGATATAAGCTTTTACTTCTGCAATCGGCATGCGGATTTGCTCCATTGAATCGCGGTGGCGTACTGTTACTTGACCGTCTTCTTTTGAATCAAAATCAAATGTGATACAGAATGGTGTACCAATTTCATCTTGGCGGCGGTAGCGTTTACCGATTGACTGTGATTCGTCGAAATCAACAGGGAATGATTTGCGCAGTTCAGCCCATACATCGTTCGCCTCATCCGATAACTTTTTAGAAAGTGGTAATACAGCTGCTTTAAATGGAGCTAAAGCAGGGTGGAAGCGTAATACTGTACGTGTATCATCGCCCTCTAATTGCTCCTCTTCATAAGCGTCGCATAAGAATGCCAATGTTACACGGTCAGCACCTAGAGATGGCTCAATACAATATGGAACATAGCGCTCATTTGAAACAGGATCAATATAAGTGAAATCATCGCCTGAATGTTCCATATGCTGTTTTAAGTCGTAATCTGTACGGTCTGCAATGCCCCATAGCTCACCCCAGCCGAATGGGAAACGGAATTCGATATCTGTAGTAGCATTTGAGTAATGTGACAGCTCATCATCTTCATGGTCACGCAGACGCATCGAGTCTTCCTTCATACCTAAAGCAAGAAGCCAGTTTTTGCAGAATTCTTTCCAATAAGCGTGCCACTCAAGGTCTTCGCCTGGCTTACAGAAGAATTCCAATTCCATTTGCTCGAATTCGCGGGTACGGAACGTGAAGTTGCCTGGCGTAATTTCGTTACGGAAAGATTTACCGATTTGGGCAATGCCGAATGGTGTCTTTTTACGCATAGAACGCTGTACATTTTTAAAGTTTACGAAAATGCCTTGCGCTGTTTCCGGACGCAGATAAATTTCGTTTGATGAAGATTCTGTTACACCTTGGTGAGTTTTAAACATTAAGTTGAATTGACGAATGTCTGTGAAATCAATTTTTCCGCAATCAGGACAAGCTACTTCCAGCTCTTCCATCTTTGCCTTCATTTGATCAAATGTCATCCCGTCAACGATAATTTCTTTGCCTGTTTTCGTTAAAGAAGCATCCTCGATCAGCTTATCTGCACGATGACGCGCTTTACATGATTTACAGTCGATCATCGGGTCATTGAAGTTTCCTACGTGACCAGATGCAACCCATGCTTTTGGGTTCATCAAAATAGCTGCATCCAGGCCTACATTATGTTCAGATTCTTGTACGAATTTTTGCCACCAAGCTTTTTTTACGTTGTTCTTAAGTTCTACTCCAAGTGGGCCGTAATCCCAAGTGTTTGCTAAACCACCGTAAATTTCAGATCCAGGAAATACGAATCCGCGATGTTTTGCCAATGATACAATTGTTTCCATTGATTTTTCTGCCATGAAAAATCCCTCCTATTAATTAATGATCAATAAAGATAAAAAGCACCCGTCTCCGGGCACAATAACTTATGCCCGGGGACGAGTGCATCAATACGATATACCCGCGGTTCCACCCCGCTTGTTTTTAAATAAATAAAAACCTCTTTTATAAAATGAGCTCAGGGGTGCCGTTTCTCAATTCAGTGTAGGCTTGCACTCTCCCTACTCGCTCATGTTAGAATTGATACTTATTAGTCCCTTCATCGCCTGCATATGAAGATAGAAACAGAACAAGTATATTGTTCGCTCATATTGTAGCATGGGATTGTTTTCTTCGCAATATAGAAGAAAATAGTATATAATAATTAAGGAAAAAGTATAACATTATTTGAAGCGGGTGAGTCCAATCGAACTCAATAAACGTCAAGATGCGATCTTGCACATTGTAAAAGAGAATGGCCCTATTACGGGCGAACATATTGCTGAGCGCCTTGGATTAACGCGCGCCACTTTAAGACCGGATTTAGCCATATTAACGATGGCAGGATTTTTAGATGCGCGACCACGTGTCGGCTATTTTTATGCGGGGAAAAAATCAACGGTTGCCTTTGCGGAATCGATGCTGAATTTAAAAGTGAAGGATTTTCAGTCCGCACCTGTAGTTGTTTCTGAAGAAATGACGATATATGACGCGATTATTCATATGTTTTCCGAAGATGTCGGAACACTTTTTGTCGTGGATAAAGATGAAATGCTGCAAGGTGTATTATCCCGAAAAGACTTATTGCGATCCAGCATTGGAACCCAGGATTTAAATAAAATGCCGGTGCATATTATTATGACGAGAATGCCTAATATCGCCTATTGTTCCAACTCTGATTCATTAGTATTTGCTGCTAAAAAATTAATTGAACGAGAGATTGATTCCATGCCTGTTGTAGAAGAAACAGAGAATGGAATGGTGATCATCGGCCGATTAACAAAAACGAATATTACGCGAGCGTTTATTTCGTTAGCTGAAACTCATGATTTATAGGAGATTTTATGAAAAAATTGACGATTTTTGTCGTATCCGACTCGGTTGGGGAGACAGGGGAAACAGCTGTAAAAGCGGCAGTTAGCCAATTTCGGCCTAATTTTGAAAAAGTGAGAATTCGCAAGTTTCCACATATAAATAATGTTGGACTGCTTGAAAAAATTGTTCGAATTGCAATCGCAAATGAGGCGACGATTGTATATACGCTTGTTGAAAAGCAAATGCGGCAAGCTCTTCAAAAAATCGCTGCTGAAAACAATGTGCCTATCATTGACTTGCTAGGATCAATGCTCGATTTAATCGAAACTTCCATTAATGAAAAACCATTGCAAAAGCCAGGGCTGGTGCATCAATTGGATGACGATTATTTCAAAAAGATCGAAGCGATTGAATTTGCCGTAAAATATGATGATGGACAAGATCCAAGAGGAATTTTACTGGCTGATATTGTATTAATCGGTGTTTCGAGAACTTCCAAAACCCCTTTATCGCAATATTTGGCTCATAAAAGATATAAAGTAGCGAATGTGCCACTCGTCCCGGAAGTAGATCCTCCCGTTGAATTGATGCAAATTGATCCGAAAAAGTGTTTCGGATTAGTCATCACACCCGAAAAGCTCAATAATATCCGAAAAGAGCGCCTCATTACTTTAGGTTTAATGGAAGATGCCTTCTATGCACAACATACAAGAATTGAGCAGGAAATTAGCTATTTTTATAGGATTGTTGATAAAATAGGATGTCGGGCTATCGATGTGACAAATCGAGCTGTGGAAGAAACAGCCCATAAAATATTGGATATGCTGGAGCTTGAATGTAAATAACAGCCAAAACCACCTCTCGCAGTAAATGGAGGAGGTTTTTTTGGTGCGAACAGCATAATTTTCTTAGATTGGAAAAATTGTTTTTTATATACTTTCGTTTCATAGGAAATCGTATAAATTGCTAAAATTCGTTATTTTTAACTGTAATATGATTATTTTTTCGAAAATATATAGCAACAATAGGCTTTTTGTTTTATAATAATAAAATTGTGGTAAAAATATTTATTATAAGAGTAGTTACAAATTTGTTCAATAAATTTTGTCGTAATTTAGAGGATTTTTGTAATTCATCTCGAATAGTGTAGATGGTGATAATGTGGCTGGAAAAATACCTGAACATGTGATTGAACAAATTCGCTCGCAGTCTGATATAGTCGATGTTATTAGCGATTATATGCAATTAACGAAAAGAGGGCGCAACTATTTTGGATTATGTCCATTCCATGGGGAGCAAACACCCTCTTTTTCCGTGTCCACAGATAAGCAGATTTTTCATTGCTTCGGCTGTGGTGCGGGAGGGAACGCAATCACTTTTGTAATGGATATCGAACATTTGTCGTTTCCGGACGCGCTCATTAAATTAAGTGAACGTGCGGGTATACCGCTTGAAATGGAGCTTTCGTCCGAGCAAAAAATGTCGAATACGGTCGTTTCAAAGAAAGAGCAGCAAATGCGAGAGGCGCATGCTTTTGCAGCGGAATTTTATCTTCATATTTTAATGAATACAGAAGACGGCGAACCTGCATTAAATTATTTGCTTGAAAGAGGATTTACGCGCGAGCAAATCGAAACACATCAGATAGGATGGGCTTTACCGAATTGGGACACGCTCACTATATTGTTGGAGCGCAAAGGGTATGATTTGCCGGAAATGGCTGAAAGTGGCCTTATTATTCAAAAAGAGAGCGACAACAGTTATTTTGACCGCTTTCGTGGAAGGATTATGTTCCCGATTCGAGATGAAAATGGAAAGACAATTGCATTTTCGGGCAGGATTTTAAATAAAGATGGCGAAGATGCTAAGTATTTAAATAGTCCTGAAACGCCTATCTTCCATAAAAGTCAAGTGCTTTATAATTTGGACAAGGCACGGGCATCGATTCGAAAATTAAGACAAGTTGTTTTAATGGAAGGCTTTATTGATGTTTTAGCAGCAAATCGGGCAGGCATTTTTAATGCAGTAGCAACGATGGGCACGTCACTTACCCCCCAGCATATTACAAAGCTCAAACGCTTAGTTCAGCAAATTACAGTTTGCTATGATGGTGATAATGCTGGCTTTGAGGCGGCAAAACGTGCTGCACAAATGCTTCATGAAGAACAGATTAAAGTGGAAGTCGCCGTTTTACCTGATAAACTTGACCCGGATGAATATATACGCACACATGGTCAAGAAGCATTTAAAAACCAAATAATCGAAAAGCCGCACGCGTATATTGCATTTATGATGATGCATGCGAAACGCGGCAAAAATTTTCAATTTGAGAATGACACACTTCAATACATTCAAGAAGTTCTTGAAACATTAAAAAATAATACTTCACCTACTGAACGGGATTTATACATTCGTCAACTTGCAAACGAGACGAATATTTCCCAGGAGGCGATTAGTACGCAGCTGCGGAAAGTTGTCGCGGATAACGTGAAGGAGCAGAAACGTGATCCAAATAAGTTAAAAGCACCAGATCCCTTTGTCCAAAGGGAGAGGAAAAAAGATGCGACTGATCGTGCGGAAAGTATACTTTTAGCTCATATGTTGCATGATGTAAATGTTGTGAATAAAGTGCTCAGAGAGGGAAATAATGAGCCTTTTATCCACGAGGAATATTTATCGGTATTCGTTCGTTTAATTGGGTTTTACGAAGAATATGAAACGGCTGATTTTCATCGTTTCGTCGAAGTTTTAAATGATAATGAATTACGCAAAATTGTGATGGATGCCGCGTTGCTTGAACGCGACCCTGAAAATGGAGAAGCGGAAATTACCGATTGTTTAAAACAAATCGAAAAACGTCGATTAGAACTAGAAATAGAACAATTAAAGCATAATCAAAAAGAAGCGGAAAAGATGCATGAGCATAGACGAGCACTTGAGATTGCCCAGCAGATTATCGAATTAAGCAGAAAGATAAAAATGGGCGTTTAACGCGATTTGTTTTTAGAAGGAGGAAGGTTTATGGCGGACAAGTCAAAACATTCAAAAGATACGGTGGTAAACGGGGTTTCATTAGAGCAGGTAAAAAAGCAGCTTTTAGCTAAAGCAAAACAAGTTGGCGAAATGTCAATGAAGGAAATTTCTGATACATTGGCGTTTTTCGAACTGGAAAATGAGGAGATTTTCAATTTTGCCGATGAAATCGAAAAAAATGATATAACTGTTGAAGGTAAAGAAGAATTTGAAGAAGAAGCGCTCTCTAAGCAAGAATCCAGTGAAGAAGCTTTTGATTTAAATGATTTAAGTGTTCCTCCTGGCGTTAAAATTAATGACCCGGTACGCATGTATTTAAAAGAAATTGGACGTGTGGATCTACTTTCTGCAGAGGAAGAAATCCGTTTGGCAGAGCGAATTGAGCAAGGCGATGAAGAAGCCCGCAAACGTTTAGCTGAAGCAAATCTACGTCTTGTCGTATCGATTGCGAAACGCTATGTAGGTCGCGGCATGCTATTCCTTGACCTGATTCAAGAAGGAAATATGGGGCTTATCAAAGCGGTTGAAAAGTTTGATCACCGTAAAGGATTCAAGTTCTCGACATATGCGACATGGTGGATTCGTCAAGCGATTACACGTGCGATTGCGGATCAGGCGCGTACAATACGTATTCCTGTACACATGGTGGAGACGATCAACAAATTAATCCGTGTACAACGTCAGCTCCTTCAAGATTTGGGCCGTGAGCCTTCTCCAGAGGAAATTGGGGAAGAAATGGACCTGACACCTGAAAAAGTGCGTGAAATTTTAAAAATCGCACAAGAGCCCGTATCATTGGAAACGCCGATTGGGGAAGAAGATGATTCACATTTAGGTGACTTCATTGAAGATTCAGAGGCACAATCTCCTTCTGATCATGCAGCATATGAGCTATTAAAAGAACAATTGGAAGATGTGCTCGACACATTGACAGATCGTGAAGAAAATGTATTACGTCTACGTTTCGGCTTAGATGATGGGCGCACTCGCACTCTAGAGGAAGTTGGAAAAGTGTTTGGTGTAACACGTGAGCGTATTCGTCAAATCGAAGCAAAAGCTTTACGCAAATTGCGCCATCCATCACGCTCAAAACGTTTAAAAGATTTCTTAGAATAGATTCAATACAGAAGAAAAAAACAGGGCTGTCCGAAAAGATCGATATTATTGATTCTTTTCGTGGCAGCCTTGTTTTTATAGTAGTCTATTTTGTTGAGGGACGAGGTTTCAGAAGGATAAATCATAAAGATAATAGTTTCAATTGCTTCGGATTTTCGGGAGATTCCTCAATGGATAGTTCCTTTTTCCATGAGAAACAATGCATAAATTTTCATATAAATAAAGAAATTTAGTCTAAAAGTAATATGATCACCGATTTATGTTATTACTTTTTACTGATGTCGACCTTTAGGAAATTACTTACAATATTACATATAATCTAAGTATATTTTATAGATTTGGAGCGAAGTCATGTCAAATCAGAAAAAGCAAATTATTATGAACGAAATCACATTTTGGAAACAAAACAAGCTGCTGCCGGAACAATATTGCGATTTTTTAATGACGCTTTATTCGGAAGGCAATCAAAATGAGGAAATAGCTGGGAAATCAAAAAATGCTGTCCGCAATGTAGAAAAGCGCAGAAATTGGAATATGGCAATGTTTTTCCCGGTTGTGGCAATTGTCATTTTATTATTGCTGTTTACAATCCAATTCGAATGGGTAGTCATTGCAGTGGCAGCAGTCTTTGCAGCATGCTGTCTTACCGGGGCGATATATTTTGCCAAAAGAAATCATCTATTGGCGATAATGTTGCAATTAGCTACAGCTTTATCGACTTTGGGAGTTACAGTAAAAGTATGTACGACGTATTTTGCCGGGAATAATGAAATGCTGTATATTTTTCTCATCGTCAATTGCATATTTTGGCTATTAAGCGGGATTATGATGAAAATTGTTTACTTTACAATTTCGGGAGTGCTTGGTTTACTTGCAATAATCGGTGCCTGGATATATTTCCTATAAAATACATAATTTGTATTTTCGGCCAATGCATAAAATTTCAAATTGAATAAAATGGCGAAGTTCACAAAATAAAGCTATATAGAAAGCGGAAAACTATTCTATATAGCTTTTTGTTTTGCCTTTCTACAATATTCTCTATAAAATGCATATATTTTCTGTGAAAAACGATATTTTTAGATTACAATAGATGTGAAGTGAATATAGGCTGAGAGGATGAATGGTATGCATTTTGATTTAACGACAGAGCAAGCGATGCTCCAAAAGATGATACGTGAATTTTCAGATGAAGTCGTGGCACCCGGGGCTATAGAGCGAGATAAAACTAAAGCGTTCCCTGCCGAAATTTTTAAGGAGCTTTCGGAAATGGGCATAATGGGTTTACCATTCCCTGAAAAATATGGCGGAGCAGGTGCGGACACGATTAGTTTTGCCATCGTAACCGAAGAACTAAGCCGTACATGTGCATCGACTGGCATAACGTACTCGGCGCATATTTCATTAGGCGGAGCCCCATTGAATTTATTTGGTACAGAAGAGCAAAAGGAAAAATATTTGACACCAATTTGTACCGGGGAATCATTCGGCGCATTTGGATTAACAGAGCCGAACGCCGGATCTGATGCAGGTGGTACGGAAACGACAGCTTATACAGAAAATGATGAATTCGTGATTAACGGTTCAAAAGTGTTTATTACAAATGCAAGCTATGCAAAACATTTAGCATTAACAGCCATTACGGGTCGCGATGGCAGCGATAAAGAAATAAGCGCTATTATCGTCCCGACCGATGCGCAAGGGTTTACGATAAAGTCGGAATACGAAAAGATGGGACTCAATGCTTCCAATACGACAGAGCTTATTTTAGATAATGTGCATGTCCCGGAAGAAAATTTATTAGGCGTGCGCGGAAATGGATTCAAGCAATTTTTAACGACGCTTGATGGGGGCCGAATCGGAATAGCCGCAATGGCGGTAGGGATTGCACAAGGCGCACTGAATAAAGCAATTCAATATGCGAAAGAACGCAAGCAATTTGGTAAAACATTGGCACAGTTCCAAGCGACACAGTTTAAGCTCGCTGATATGGAGGTAAAGATACAATTAGCAAGAACTTTTGTGTACAAAGCGGCATGGCTTAAAGATCAAGGACGCCCATTCGGTAAAGAGGCTGCAATCGCAAAATATTATGCTTCGGAAATGGCGATGGAAGTTTGCGATGAAGCAATTCAAATTCATGGCGGCTACGGCTATATGAAAGAATATGAAGTAGAGCGCTATTTACGGGATGCGAAGTTGCTGGAAATCGGTGAAGGCACATCTGAAGTGCAGAAAATGGTAATTGCAAGACATATATTGAAATAGAAATGACAAATTGGAAAAATTGTTACAAAGCTAGTAAAAGTTGTTCAATAGGTCTTTTCGTTTTCTATTGAATCAAGTACAATTAATATTGTTTACTAGGCCTATGTCTAGCAAGAAATAGAATATTTAATGAGGGAGGGGAACGCAATGAAAAACAATCCACTTATTCCTTACGTACTTATCATGGCATTCGGTATCGGACTAATTTTCTTCATGTCATTTGAGGGTGCAGCTGATAAAAACAGTGCGGACGGTGAAAGTTCAGGTGAAACAGCTGAATTAAACGGTGAAGAAATCGCTCAAAAGAACTGTATTTCATGTCACGGTGGTGATTTAACTGGCGGTGGAGGTCCTTCAATCGTTGGTTTAGATGCCGAACATATTAAAGACTTCGCATTAAATGGTTCGGAAAACGGCATGATGCCGGCAATTCTTAATAACGAAGCTGAAGCAGACGCGGTAGCAGAGTATATTTCTGGTCTTTAATCCATATTAAAGTGTAGAAAAGGAGTAATCCTTGTTCTGCACTTTTTTTATTGCCGGAAATATCACTGTTAAGTATAACTATGATTGGAGAAGTCTACCAATCAGTATATTTCCGCTTGTCTAAGTTTTGCTTTATAATGAGACGTTTTTGCAAAAGTTCTATATAATGAAAGTAATTTGTGAAATAGAAATGAGGATGTAGAATATGAACGCACAAAAACTTTCGAAACGATTAGAAATGGTGGCGTCATTTGTGCCTACAGGTGCGGTTGTGGCGGATATTGGAAGCGACCACGCCTACTTGCCATGCTATTTAGTCCATAAAGGAATTGCTTCCCGTGCAGTGGCGGGGGAAGTTGTTAAAGGGCCTTATGAATCGGCAGTGAAACAAGTGCGCACAGAAGGATTGACCGATAAAATTACGGTGCGTATGGCTGATGGGTTAGCAGCTGTAGAGGAAGAAGACGGGATTACAGCCGTAACGATCGCAGGTATGGGTGGTCCGTTGATCGTATCAATTTTAGAAAAGCATCCACAGGCGTTAAAATCCGTGACACGTTTAATTTTACAGCCGAATATTCATGCAAAAGTAATACGGGAATGGGCCATTGGACAAGGCTGGGCAATCCAGGATGAAATCATATTGGAGGAAGACGGCAAAGTATACGAAATTCTCGTATTACAACGAGGTGAAATGCAATTAACGGAAGCTCAGATTTTGCTGGGACCAAATTTAATGACTGCAAAATCACCCATTTTCATTAATAAATGGTCACGTGAAATCGCTAATTGGCAACGTGTTCAACGAGCGATCTCCGAAGCGGAGCAAACACCGGAAAACCAAGAGAAGCATCAACAACTTGACCATTTAATTAACATTGTACAGGAGGCGATTGCGTGAGAGCGGTAAACGGCAACGAAATTATTCAACTATTCGAATCATGGTCACCCAAAAAATTTGCATGTATGCCAAATGACCCGATAGGTTTGGCCATCGGGACTTTAAATAAGCCTGTCGCAAAAGTGCTTGTAACATTGGATGTTACAAATGAAGTTGTGGACGAAGCAATCGAAAACGGCTGTGAGCTTATAATTGCCCATCATCCTCCGATCTTTATGAAGCTGTCAAATTTGCGCACCGACAATCCGCAAGGTGCACTTTATGAGAAATGCTTGAAAAATGATATTGCGGTATATGCGGCACATACGAATTTGGACGTGGCACCAGGTGGCGTAAATGATTTATTGGCGGATGCTTTGAAATTGGAAAATCGCCGAATTTTGGAAATGTCCTATGAGGAAAAAATGATGAAGCTTGCTGTATTTGTGCCTATAGACGATGCGGATGCGCTGCGTGATATATTGGCGAAAGCTGGAGCAGGACGACTGGGAAATTATGAGGCATGCAGCTATACATTGGCTGGCAAAGGCCGTTTCCGCGCACTTGAAGGTGCCGACCCAGCAGTAGGCGAAATCGGCGAATTGCATGTGGAACATGAAGAAAAGATTGAGGTTGTTTTCCCGCAATCGATGAAAAATAAAGTATTGAAGGCGATGCTAAACAACCACCCATATGAAGAGCCAGCGTATGATTTATTTACGATGGATGTTGCGACAAACGAGCAAGGTCTAGGCCGTATCGGGAAGCTAAAAGAACCGATGACCCTCAAAGAATTCGCTGAGTTTGTCAAGGCGCAATTGGACGTTCCGTGTTTGCGTGTTGTCGGCGAGTTGAATCATATTGTTCGAAAGGTCGCAGTTATTGGGGGCGACGGCAATAAATATATTAAAACCGCAAAATTTGCTGGGGCAGATGTATTTGTGACAGGGGATATTGGCTTCCATATGGCACAAGATGCGGAAGTAAATGGCCTGAATATTGTCGATCCTGGACATCATGTTGAAAAAGTAATGATTAAAGGGGTTGCGGAAAAGATGGCCGCATTATGCAATGAAAAAAAATTGCCGGTTAAGTTTATCCAATCGAACATTCATACAGAGCCTTTTAAATTTATTTGATGCACTGTAATTGAATGCGAAAAAATTGCAAAAGGGCTGTTCGGAAAATTTCCGGAACAGCCCTTTTTGCATCGATCATTGATTTTTTTGCTGCATTAAATACGGATATGACAAGACTAAGCCCAACAAATAGAGCACTACTAAAAAATAGAGCGGGAGCAGATGGATGAAGTTTGTATAGCCAATCGCAAAATGTGTCCCAATGCCTGCCAAAAAAGATGGGAGCGCACCGAAAGCATATATAAGCCAAAGCCAGCGCTCGCCTGCACGGAATCCCCAAAGAGCAAGGCATAAAACAAGAATGCCTACGCTAATCAGCGCACTGCCAAATCCGGCGCGATCATGTGCAATGACCGGAATGAGCATATCGCTTATGGATTGAAGCATTTCAGCAGGCATGCATAAAAAGCTTATATCCGTCGTAACAAACACTTTAGTTATCCCGATGAATGAAATGACAAAGCCTCCGATCAATAGCGAAAACCCCATAATGACAAATAAAAGCTGGCCGTATACCCCTCGCATCCATACCTGATTATTTGTTTCATGCCATGAATGCGGACTGCCTGTAAGTTTTTTGCATTCGCGCCAGCTTAGAGTGTAAATAGGGAGCAGGATGACCCAGAATAGTCCATGCAGCCAGTCGAAATAACCATAGCCGATAAAAAGTAAAATGCCTAAAAAACCGGTAACCGCGGCACTATGAAAAGCGATTTTTGCCCAATGAAGCTGGCGGCGTATGCCGAAAAAGGCAAGTGCCATATACAAAATACCGGCTGAAATCATTGTTCCTGCAAGCGACATACGATCATGTGCCATAAAGGCTAAAATTTTCGGATTGACTAATTCCAATTGCTCGCGGGTCAAACCGATGAATTTTTCGTCATACTGCAAAATAACCGTTGTAAGCGCAAAATAAAGAGCAATCAGCCCCCCGATAAAAATGGCAAGGCCAAATAAAAACGACCAATGCCACTGCCGGGAAGGGACTTTTTGGACAATATTATATAAAAATCGTTCATGGATCCGCTTCGGCAAACCAGGTCCCGCTGTCACATAGCCTTCTGTCAGCATCATTAAATCCGCACCCGCCTCCTGCAGAATAACGGCGTCTGATGGACAATTGATTCCCCCATTAGTAATAATAGGAAGATCACTGTAGTTCTTCTTAATAATTTGCACGGCTTCTTTCAATGTATGCAAGCCGTCAATCTGTTCGATGCTGTAGTCTTCTGTCGTTAAATAAGGAACTTCAATCACGACACCGTGAACGTTTTTCGCAAGCCGAATATTGTTTTTAAATTTGGAAGAGGGGATAATTTGGTATATAGATACCCCTGTTTCCTCATGAAGCTGCTCAAGCTGTTCTGCATATAAAAAGAAGCCATCGACAAATGGGGAGAGCTGTTCAATACATCGATGCAAGCCTACCGCACATAAGTTTTCATCCAGTCTTGCAAAAAGCGGGACATGGAAATTTTCCGTTGTGACTAATTGCAAAGCCTTTTTCAATGATACCTTTTCGCCTGAATGGGAAAAGGAGATACGATTTTGCTGCCATCGTGGCGGTATTTGGATAGAAGGCTCCCGGAAAACGACCGGGCCTATTTCCAAAAAGCCGAATCCAAGCTCTTGAAAGGCAGCCATACCTGTCAGCTCAGGATCAAGTGAGCCGCTTAGCCCGATGGGTGATTTAAAATTGGTATTGTTTATAGTTATATGTAAAAGCGAACTTGTCTGATTGTGACCTAAAAATTCAATTAAATGTTTTCCGCCTGGGAGGGAAGCGACTGTTCGCATGGAACGATGAATGAATAGACGGCTTTTTTTAGCTTCCAATTTATTTAAAACAATCTTTTTTAAAGGATGATAAGACCAATCCGGCATAAAAAGTCACCTCGCTAGCTCTAATTTACTTTTAGTTTACCATAGCTCAAATAGGAATCCTCTAATTTAACAGCAATAATAGCCTGACGTAGTGAAAGAGAGAATATGAAAATCCATAGGAAAAGGCAGGCTTATTGGGTGAGTAACGGCATGGCACTCCTGGGAAGGGAAAAGGCTATGTTAAAAGTCGTTTTGACATTTAACATAGCCTTCATTATTTTAGTTTCTTGCAGAAATCGCTTTTGCAGCCATTTCCTCATCGAAGTCATTTTCCGATTTTGAAACAACAACACATGCCACTCCATTACCGATTAAGTTTGTTACGGCACGAGCTTCAGACATGAAACGATCAACCCCGATCAATAGCGCTATACCTTCAAGCGGCACCATTGGGAATGCTGCCAAAGTTGCAGCTAAGGTAATAAATCCGGAACCTGTTACACCGGCAGCCCCTTTTGAAGTAATCATTAATATTCCGAGAAGTGTGATGATTTCCAGCCATGACAGATCGACGCCGTATGCTTGTGCGATGAATAATGCCGCCATCGACAAGTATATCGAAGTACCATCCAAGTTAAATGAATAACCAGTAGGGACAACCAAGCCTACTACTTGCTTGCCGCAGCCAAAGTTTTCTAATTTACGCATCATCGCCGGTAAAGCCGATTCTGAAGAAGATGTACCGATTACGATAAAAATTTCCTCTTTAATATAGGCAATGAAGCGGAAAATGTTGAAGTTAAAGTATTTCGCGATAATGCCAAGAACGACTATAACGAACAGGAACATTGTAATATATACTGCGGCCATTAGCAGACCGAGTGATTTTAATGAACTTAAACCAAAATTGCCGATTGTGTATGACATCGCACCAAATGCACCAATCGGCGAGAATTTCATAACAATGCCGACAATTTTAAAGAAAATTTCAGATACTTGTTCAAAAAATGTAATAACTGGACGGGATTTTTCTCCTAATGATGCCGCGGCAATACCGAATAGTACAGCAGCAAATAAAGTTGGCAGTAAAGCACCTTCAGCTAATGAACCAACAAAGTTTTCCGGGATAATTTCATAAATGAAACCGCCTAAGCCAGCCTCACTATTTTCTTCTGCAGCAGTTGTATATTTCGAAATATCCGTATCACCGGCTTTTGATGTATCAATTCCAGCACCTGCATTGATGACAACAGCTACCAAAATACCAATAGCAAGAGCGATTGTTGATACGATTTCGAAGTAAAGTAATGCTTTACCACCGATTTTACCAACCTTTTTCATATCACCCATTCCGCCAATACCGATAACAACTGTTAAAAAGATAATTGGAGCAATTAACATTTTTATTAATTTAATAAATAAGTCTGCCAAAATTTTCAGGCTTGCGCCGAACTCTGGCCAAATTGCACCAACGACAACACCTAAAATGATAGCGATAATTACTTGGACTGTTAGATTTTTTAGTAATTTCACTTTCGTTCCCCCTTGAATTTATTTATGACAACGTTTACATTTGCAATAATAGCGCATGATTATTCAGAATATTTATTTTGATAATAAAAAACTTATCGTTCATTTTGTTCGATTTTTAAATAGAATCCGTTAAGTGCTTATGTATCAAGGGTTTTAGTTGTTATAATACTGTTGCTGAGATATAAAATTTTGTACTATAACAAAATAAAAAAACTACTCATTTTCATAAGTAGTCTAATATTGTTCATTTTGTTATGTTATTTAGCATCTTGAATTTCTTTGCGAAGCTGTGTTAAAAAATCCTTATTACCTAATTTTTCGTATGAATTATAAATCGGCTGCAATGCTTCCATCCATTGCCGGCGTTGTATTTCTGAAAAAGTGTAAAACTGGATGTCCTCATTCGTTTTCAGCTGCTGGAAATTTTCCGCATTTATAGCGACTGCTTGATCATGTTGCCAGCGCTGCATTTCATCAAGTGAATCTTGAATGATTTGCTGCTGTTCGTCAGTAAGGGATTTCCAAAAATCGCTATTCATCATCACGCCATATGCGAGTATGCCGTGATTCGATAATGTAATGCTCGGCTGCATTGAATAATAGCCCTTTGAATATAAATTCGATAGTGTATTTTCCTGGGCGAAAATTTCGTTATTCTGAATGGCGGCATATAAATCATTAAATGTCGTCACAATGGGCTTAGCTTTCAATAATGTAAACTGCTCTTTTAAAATATCGCTTGGCATTATGCGGACTGTAACTCCTTTAAAGTGTTCTACTTCAAGGAGCGGTGTTAAATTTGAGGCCATTTGCTTAAAGCCGTTATGCCAAAATGTTAATCCATGCACATTGATGTTGTCCAATTCACGCAGCAAAGTTTCACTCAGCTCGCCATGAAGCACTTCATATATTTGCTCGTCGTTTTCAAAAATAAATGGCAGGTCAAGAACTTGCCAGGAGGGAAGTGCTTTCGTCATTTTTGAAATCGTAGGTGCAATCATTTGGATATCGCCTTGTTTTAGTGCAGCCAATTCATTTACGTCATTGTATAAAATGCCGTTCGGATAAATTTGCACAATGATTTTGCCATCCGATTTTTCTTTTACAAGTTCGGCAAATTTAATTACCGCAAGTCCTTTTGGTGTATTTTCGGCAACGACATGACTAAAATTAATTACAATTTGGTCATCTAGCCCGACCTGCTCATCGTCATAAGGCAAGTCTTTTGAATTCCAAACATCGAAACGATAGGATATGGAAATGATTAATAGAACAACCGTAACCATGGCGGTTATAATGTAAAAACGCAATTGGATCACCTCATTTATCTTGAAACTTTTATGAATGCTGTAGAAAATCTCCGAACATTCCATATGTTTGTTATATTATATAGCAAAAAAGGAGGCACAAAATGAAAATTAAACAATTAACGATGAACGGAAAAATTGTGCTGCTTACATTTTTCATTATTGCCTTTTCCTTTTTAGTGGCGGGAATCTTAATGTTAAGCAATTTAACACGGGAACATGAAGAAACGCTAGGTCAGCGTGCCATGCTGGTGGCAAGGACAGTTTCCGATTTGCCGGACATTCAAAAGCAGCTTGAAGAGCAGAATTTACAAGTGGCGCAAACAAATATTACACATATTGTTCATGACATTGAAATTATCAATAAAGCAGAATACATTGTCGTTATGAATATGAATCGCATAAAATTATCACATCCATCCCCGAACCAACTTGGACAAAAGAGCAATTCAACGGATATGCATGCTGCATTTAGCGAGAATTATTATATTTCAAAAGCAATTGGAGAACAAGGCAAGACAATCCGGGCTTTTGTACCAATTTTAAACGAGCAAAAAAGACAAGTTGGCGTTGTCGTCGTTGGCTTTGCATTGCCGACATTTTGGGATATACTTGCCGAAAATATGACCGGTATCATTGTGACTGTATTGCTTTCCATTCTTTTTAGCATTTGGGGGGCGCATATATTAGGCCGTCATATAAAACGCCAAATGTTCGGATTGGAGCCTCAGGAAATAGCCAAGATGTATGTCGAGCGTACCGAAACCTTCAATGCGATGCATGAAGGAATTATCGCGGTGGATAAAAATATGGTGATTACGATTTTCAATAAAAAGGCAAGCCGCATTTTGGGGGTAGGCGGCAATCCTAAAATGTATATTGGCAAAAATATTTATGATGTGCTGCCAGATACGCGCCTTCCTGAAATTGTTGAAAACGGGCTTGCGGTGTATAACCAAGAAATTTATGTGAACAATCACAGTATTCTAAGCAATCGCATCCCGATTTATGTAAATGGCAAAACGGTCGGTGCGGTAGCTGTTTTTAAAGACTTGACTGAATTTAAACAACTTGCCGAAGAATTGACAGGTGTTAAGGCATTTGTCCAGGCATTGCGCATTCAGACACATGAATACAAAAATAAGCTGCATACGATTGCAGGCCTTTTACAGCTTGGTCATAATAAGCAGGCACTCGATTATTTATCGCAAGTGAAAATTCAGCATGATCAAGTGACAAAATTTCTGAATGAACGCATTTATAATGAAAATATATCAGGCTTATTACTAAGTAAAATAAGTCGCGGCAATGAACTTGGTATTGAGGTAACAATCGATGAAGAAAGTCAGCTGACAAGATTTCCTGAGCTGTTGGATCACCATGATTTTGTTTTATTGTTCGGCAACTTGATCGAAAATGCCTTTGATGCACTTGTAGGGGTGGAGCGGAATCAAAAGGAAGTAGTGATATCCATTGATGATAACGATGGTATGCTGGCGATTATGGTGACGGACAACGGTATCGGGATTTCCGAAGAAAATCTGCAGCAAATCTTTGAAAGCGGATTTTCGACGAAACAAAACGAAAATAGGGGCATTGGTTTATTTTTGATTAATGAAATTGTGAAAAAAGGTAATGGTACAATAGAGATATCGAGTGAAGTGAACAAAGGCACGACATTTATCCTGACATTCGAGTTTTAAGAGAGGGGCTTTTTCGTGAAGACCATTCAAGTATTATTAGTAGAAGATGATCCGATGGTGCGTGAAGTAAATCGTCAATTTATTGAGCGTGTGGAAGGATTTAAAGTAATCGATATGGCATCAAACGGAATTAAAGGGGTCGAAAAAATTAAAGATCTATTGCCGGATCTAGTGGTGATGGACATATTTATGCCAGAGCAAGATGGCATTGAAACATTGCGTCAAATTCGTCAGCAAAATATAAATATTGATTGTATTTCCGTAACAGCAGCTAATGATGTACAAACGATCCAGCAAATTTTGCATTTAGGTGTATTTGATTATATTATGAAGCCATTTACATTTGAACGGATGGAGCAAACGTTAATCCAGTACCGTCAATTCAAAGAGAAGATGCATACAGCAGAGGATGTTACACAAGCAGAACTGGACGAAATAATCGGCCAAGCATGGCAGCAAAAAGAAGAGGTCGTACAAATAGCCTCCATTGCCCAGGAGCTTCCTAAAGGCTTTAATCGCGCAACGATGGATAAAGTATTGCTTTTTTTAAAACAAACTGTAAACGGTGCCTCGGCGGATGATGTTGCATCAGGCATCGGTGTAGCCCGTGTCACAGCACGTCGCTATTTGGACTATATGGAGAAAAATCATTTAATCAGGGTTGATATTCAATATGGAAGTGTAGGGAGACCGATTAATCAGTATTTTATCCTCCCGCTATAAAACATGCTGAGACAAAACAAAAATACGGTTTTTCTCTATGGGGAAAGTAATATTTTTGCAGACGGTGAAATTGGTTTCCGTTGCGGGACGCTTTTTAGGGATAGGGAAAGCTAAGGATTTTAAAAATCTAGAAATCAACTGAAGGTTTTCAGTTTAAAGCATTAGGGATGGATGGCCTTTCCCTAATTAAGATGCATCACAATTTAGGGCAAGTAAAATAAGCGTAGAATTTCCGGTTAAAGGAAGCGAAATCCTCTATTTTTACGTTTTTCAAATCAATAGGCGGAAATTCTACCTCTATTTAGGCTGTTTTTCGCACAATTTTCTAAATAAGCGGAAATTTTCCGTCTATTCATCTGATGAGGAGCTTAACCTGATTTCCAAACCGATAAGAGCGGGCACCCTTCATACCCAATGCAAGAACCAGCTTTTTTAACTGATTAGGTAAAACTAATTTCTTTTCACCTAGATAATAAAATAGTCCTCAAAATGAATACAGGCGCATTTCCTGAAGAAATGCGCCCGATTGCTAGTTTTATGAAAAACCTGCTAATTGAAGCTGAAGTCCTGAAAAAAACAGATTATCAGCGTCCTTTTGCAGTTTCCCTGGGAGTCGCCCCTTCATATCAATTAATATGGCATTATTTTTTCGACAGGTTTTGGCGCTTTAATTTTTGGCAAAATTTTGTCCAGTGTAACCGAGCGTACGATTTCATGTGTCGAAGGATCATTTTTATCAAACTTATCCAAGAACGAAATTACTTCTTTTACGATTGGCGTCGGTGTGGATGCACCTGCTGTCACTGCAACTGTTTCAACATTTTCAAGCCATTCGATTTTCAGTTCTGAAATATCGGAAATACGGTAGGAAGGTGTGCCTGCAATCTCCACTGAAACTTGTGTTAAACGGTTGGAGTTGTTTGACTTCGGATCACCAACTACAATTAACAAATCAGCCTCACCCGCTTGTTCTGCAACCGCCTCTTGACGTACTTGTGTCGCTAAGCAAATTTCCTTATGCACTTCGACATGCGGGAATTTTTCTTTTAAACTATCCATCAGGAAAGCGACGTCCCATTGACTCATCGTCGTCTGGTTTGTAACGAGAATTTTTTCATTTTCAAATGATAAATTATCAATATCTTTCATCGACTGCACTAAATGAACATGGTCGGGCGCTACACCAATTGCGCCTTCTGGTTCAGGATGCCCTTTTTTACCGATGTAAATAATGTCATAGCCTTCCGCTGTTTTTTCGCGGATCAAATCATGTGTCACTGTAACATCCGGGCAAGTGGCGTCAATTGATACAAGACCTTTCCGCTTAGCGATTTCGCGGATTTCCGGTGATACGCCGTGAGCTGTGAAAATAACAGTACCTTGTTCCACCTGTTCAATAATTTCTTTGCGATTATCCCCATCCAATGTAATGATGCCATCTTGTTCAAATGCGTCTGTAACATGTTTATTATGCACAATCATACCTAAAATATAGATTGGTCTTGGTAATGTTGGATCAAGTGCAGCGTTGCGTGCGATTACCATAGCATCAACTACTCCATAACAGTAACCACGAGGGTTAATTTTAATAACTTTCATTGTACGAAACTCCTTTCAAAGCCCTGTAACTTTATTATATAGGACGTCTATGCTTTATTCAAAGTTCGCTTACCGATTTCTATGCTAAACTATGATATTAAGGGAATTCAACAGCCAAAAAAAGTTGTCTCATGTTATTTTGCGGAAATACCGGCAATGATTTGTATTAAAAATTCGGTATAATGTAAGAAATAAAAGTTAGATAAAGCGGGGGAAGGAAATGGCGTTTTCATTTTTTAAACGGAATAAAAATCAAACATTAAAAAATCAAGTGGAGTTTTGCATGACGAATTTATCGCTTGGTGCTGCAGATGCGTATGATGTGCTAATTGAGCGCGATGATGTGGATATAACGGAATCAGGGTGTACATCAAACTGTGAAATTTGTGAGTGCCATATATTTGCGATTGTAAATGGCGACTTAATAAAAGCGGAAGATGCAGATGAGCTATTGCAAAAAGTTGAAAAAGAGCTGGAAGAAAACTCGGTCTTATTTTAATGCAGCATCAATACAGCTTTTGTAGCCATAGCGTTTGCTAAAGAAGGCGCAAATTTAGCAATAAATTATTTGGAAAAAGAAAATCGGATGCAAACGAAACGGATCATTGAAAAAGAAGAGTGTCAAGCAATCTTTGATTAAGGGGAATTGTAAAGCAGAATAAAAAGCTACTCCATAACAAAAAAGAGTAGAGTCGTATGCCGCAACAAAAAAATATGACTCTGCTCTTATTTTGCATAAAATGGGTAGCTTTTTTTGTTTTACTCAAAAGGCGGCTGAAAAATCATCGGCACGGAAGGTTTTGGTGTTGCAGAACGGACGGGCTCCTCTGTTTGCCTAGAAGGTCTTGCCCTAAAAGGTCTTTCTTTTGGCATGGCAACAGTGGAGGATTCCAATGGATCATCAGGCGTGTCTTTGAAGCCTTTGTATAGCCGCCACAAAGCCGGCAAATTTTTAAACATCGGGGCAGCCTGCTGTATATATGGGGTAAATTTTTGCGCATTATTAAATAATGAGTTTGCACCTGCCAAAAATGATTCGAGTTTCGGTGCACCTCCGACAGCTTGCGGCGGTATTTGAGGTGGTACAGGTATTTGGTTCATATAAGGTGATCGCATTACATAAGGTGCATACATCGGAAAACGCGGTGCAACTGGCGCTCTATTCATCAAAGCTTGAGGTGGAAAGTAATATGGTGGGCGCATAACGAACTCCTTTCTTAAAATCGTCATGAAATTGCACAATTCTTTCATAAATTCATCTCAACTGTTTGACGTTGAAACTATTTATCGTTATGATATGCAGATGGTCACTTAAATGTACGAAACATGGTACAATAGGACAGATGTAAGGAGGTACGAAAAATGTCAAAATATACGGATTATCAATTCAAGCCATTTTTGCAGGACGCCATTGCTAAGCTTGGATTTACAGAGCCGACACCGATTCAAAAAGAAATGATTCCGCTCGTATTAAAAGGCAAGAGTGCAATCGGACAAGCACATACAGGTACAGGGAAAACACATAGTTTTTTATTGCCGATTGTGCAGCGCATTGCAGAGGAAAAACAAGAAGTACAAGCAGTTATCACGTCACCGACACGAGAATTGGCACAGCAAATTTTCGATGCGTTAAATCAACTTGTTGAAGGAACGGAAATTTCAACAAAATTATTTATCGGCGGGACAGATAAACAACGTACAATCGATCGTTTAAAAACACAGCCGCAAATCGTAGTAGGTACACCAGGGCGCATTAAAGATTTAGTGAAGGAAAATGCGCTGCTCGTACACACTGCACCAATTCTTGTAGTGGACGAAGCCGATTTAGCATTCGATATGGGCTTCATTGAAGATATTGATGGCTTTGCGTCACATATGCCCGAGAAGCTTGAAATGTTTGTATTCTCTGCGACAATCCCGGAAAAATTAAAACCGTTCTTGAAGAAATATATGGATGCACCTGTTCATATTCATATGAATGATAAACGCCCTGTAGCGGAAGGTATTGATTTTGTATTAGTACCGGTGCGTTCAAAGTCACGCAACAGTCGCTTAATGGATGTTATTAAAGGGATTAACCCATTTTTAGCTGTAATCTTCTGCAATACGCGTAAAACTGCTGAACATGTAGCAGGCTTTTTAGCGGAGCAGGGCATTCGGGCAGGGCAAATTCATGGCGATTTATCCCCGCGCGACCGCAAAAAAATGATGAAGCAAATCCGCGACTTGGAATTCCAGTATATCGTAGCAACAGACTTGGCTGCACGCGGTATTGATATTCAAGGAATTTCACATGTCATCAACTACGAAATCCCGGAAGATTTGGAGTTCTTCATTCACCGTGTTGGTCGTACAGCACGTGCCGGCTCAAAAGGAACAGCGATTACGTTATACCAGCCGGAAGATGAGGATGCAGTTGTACGCATCGAAAAAATGGGCATTCCATTTGTACAAAAAGATATTAAAAATGGCGAATGGTCTGATTTGAAAGACCGTCACCAGCGTGCCAACCGTAAAGGTGAGCGTAAAGAAGATGAAATTGATGCAAAAGCCAAGGCCCTAGTACGTAAGCCGAAGAAGGTGAAGCCAGGCTATAAACGTAATATGAAATGGGAAATGGAAAAAGTTAAAAAACGTGAACGCCGTATTAAAGCGCGCCGCAACAATAAATAATGATACAAGGGGCTGCTTAGAATGATATTTCTGCGCAGCCTGTTTGTTCGTTAAATGGAGGGAAAGCAGAATGTTATTAGGTTCACATGTTTCAATGAGTGGCAAGAAAATGCTTTTAGGTGCAAGTGAAGAAGCGCTTAGTTACGGTGCGAATACATTTATGATCTATACAGGCGCACCCCAAAATACGCGTCGTAAGCCAATCGAAGAGCTGAACATTATGAATGGTCTATTGCATATGAAAGAAAATGGCCTTTCTAATATCGTTGTACATGCGCCATACATCATTAACTTAGGCAATACGACAAAGCCTGAAACTTTCGAGCTGGGCGTGAATTTCCTCCAGGAGGAAATTAAACGCACAGCCGCATTGGAAGCAACGCAAATCGTCCTGCATCCAGGTGCTCATGTTGGTGCAGGTGTCGAAGCGGGAATTGCGCGCATTGTAGAAGGCTTAAATGAAGTGCTGACACAGGATTATCCTGTACAGATCGCATTGGAAACGATGGCTGGTAAAGGCTCCGAAATCGGCCGTACATTTGAAGAGTTGGCCCGCATTATAGATGGTGTAGCAAACAATAAACGATTATCGATTTGTATGGACACATGTCATATTCACGACGCTGGCTACGATGTCGTAAATGATTTTGATGGTGTTTTAAATGAATTTGATAAAGTGATCGGTTTAGATCGTTTAAAGGTGCTGCACATTAATGACTCAAAAAATGTACGTGGCGCAGCGAAAGACCGTCATGAAAATATCGGCTTCGGCGAAATCGGCTTTGAAGCGATGAAATATATCGTTCATCATCCACAGTTGATGCACTTGCCGAAAATTTTGGAAACACCATTTGTCGGTGCAGATGCAAAAAATAAAAAAGCGCCGTATTTACATGAAATTGCGATGCTTCGCGATAGCGAATTCCGCCCAGCATTAATCGATGAAATGCGTGTTCAATAAGAATTAAAAACCATGCTTTGCACAAATTTGATGCAAAGCATGTTTTTTTACATTTTTAATGGCATAATTTGATATAATGAATTTACAGTAAATTAAAAAAAAGCGGAGGAACAGTTATGAAAAAGCTTATACAGCTTGTCTTGTTATTTGTGTTATTCTTGTCATTGCCTATTCAAAGTTTCGCGTCGATTAACGGAGCTGTTACTACAAATTTAGGGAAAAGCAATGTGGCGGTGACGATTCGCGATGTAGAGAGCGGTAAAATCGTCTATTCTCATAATGGGGATAAGCTTATGCGTCCAGCCTCAAATATGAAGTTAATCTCCGGAGCGGCGGCACTGTCGATTTTAGGGGAAGATTACCGCTTTACAACGGATTTATATATGGACGGCACAATGGACGGCAATATGCTAAATGGCAATATTTACATAAAAGGCAGCGGTGATCCGACATTAAAGAAAGACGATTTTTTGGAATTCGCAAAAATACTGAAGCGCAATGGAATTCGAACAGTCAATGGCCATTTAATCGGGGATGATACCGTATTTTCCGGCAGTACATTGCCACCCGGTGTTGATAAAACAGACGAGTCGTATTATTTCGGGGCCCGCACTTCCGCGATTACAATGTCACAGAACGATGATTTTGATGCAAGTACGATTATTATTACAGCAAAGCCTGGGAAAGTAGGAGCCAAACCAAGCTATACGATTGAACCGAATTTAAGCGGGATGGTCATTTCCAATCAGGCGAAAACCGTTAATAAAGGCAATAAAAATACGCTGACGATTAAGCGGGCATACAATACAAACCGGATAATCATTTCCGGAAACCTTCCACAAGGGAGCAGTGTGAAGGAATGGGTGACATTGCAGGACCCTTCGAAAAACACGATGCAGGCGATTAAGCTGACATTGCAAAGTTCAGGCATTCAGTTTTCGAAGCAGTCAAACATCAAAATAGGAAAAGTGCCGCAGCAGGCAAAGCTGCTATATACAAATGAATCCCGTTCCTTATCGGCAATATTCCCGGCATTTATGAAGTTGAGCAACAACAGCATAGCCGATATTATGGTAAAGGCTATGGGAAAACAGCAGTTAGGTGAAGGAAGCACAGTAAAAGGTGTATCAGTATTAAAAACATATGGTGAGTCACTGAATATACCGATGGATAACTGGCGTTTCGTGGACGGCTCTGGTCTGTCCAATTTAAATCGCATCACGGCTAATGGTCTCTCGCAACTTTTATATGAAGTCCGGCAAGAGCCATATTATGATACGTTTTTCAATTCATTGCCAGTCGCAGGCAATAAAGAGCGTTTTGTCGGTGGAACATTGCGGAAACGTTTAACGAATGCCGATTTGCAAAACCGCATTTTCGCGAAAACAGGATATATCCCAAATGTTTATACGCTGTCAGGCTATATAAAGGGGCAAAGCGGTAAACAGTATATTTTCTCCATTTTACTGGAAAACAAAGCGAACGGAAATTTATATATTGACCGTACAATGGCATCGCTTGTAAAAAATTTATAGAGGTGTAGAGCGAATGGTAAAATTATTATTGACGGGGTTTGAGCCCTTTTTAACAAACCCGATTAATCCGACGATGGATATTGTGCGCGCATTAAACGGAAAAAGGATCGATCAATATGAAATTGTCGGCCATGTACTGTCTGTAGATTTTCAAAAAGCGCCGGAACAATTTTTAAAGCTTATCGAAGAAGTGAAGCCTACGATCATTGTGTCGTTAGGCTTGGCTGCAGGCATAACGAAAATTTCGCCCGAACGTGTCGCCATCAATGTGAAAGACGGGGAAAAAGATAATGCCGGCAATGCCTTTGAAGACGCGCCTATTCGGGAAAATGGGGATGTTGCTTATTTTTCGACATTGCCGATCCGAAAAATTGTCAACCGTTTGAATACGGCCGGATTTCCTGCAGCGATCTCCAATTCTGCAGGGACATATTTATGCAATAATATTATGTATGAAGGCTTATATTACGCGGCAAACAATGAAAGAATCAAGGCTGCAGGGTTTATTCATATACCCGCATCATTTGAGCTGGCAATCCAACATGGCCGAATTCCGGGCTGGTCCGCACGTGATTTGCAAAAAGCGATTGAGCTTGCTTTGGGCGAATGTGTACAGAGCATTCAGTAATTTTCTATGAAAAAGTAGTATAAGCTTGGTAGTATAGCAATATTTCAAATGGAAAATTGTTATACACCAAGCTTTTGTTATGGAAATATTTAAAGACCAATTGTTTTTAGCAGTTTTTTATATCTTTTTGTACCGATAAGCTGTTCGACTTCCTCTTGCACCTTTTTGGGGATTCCATAAATGCCCCAACTGATGGAGGCATTACTTAAAATTTTCCGCAGTTCCTTAATTTCCTCTAATGAAAAATCAAGTTGTTGCTGCTTCGCGAATTTTTGCAGCTGTTTATCATTCATTCCTTTGAAATTTTCCAGCCATTGCAATATTTGAATTGTTTTCATCCTCTCAAATTGATTTACTTTACACAAACCAAAAAGTCCATTATACTAACAAAATGCAAATCGTAATGATTTTGAATTAGAAAGAAGCGAATGAAATGAAAAAAACATTAATAGAATTGAAAGATTTATCCTTTCAATATGAATACACACATGTTCTGAAAAATATTTCCTTGCGTGTTGATGAAGGGGACTTTCTCGCTTTACTCGGACAAAACGGCTCGGGTAAATCAACACTTCTTAAATTAATTTTGGGCTTGCTGAAACCGGCATCAGGGGAAATCAAGCTTTTCGGTGTACCGGCAAGCCAGTTTAAGCATCGGGAATGGATTGGCTACGTATCGCAAAAATCGAATGCTTTTAACTCAGGTTTTCCAGCAACGGTTGAGGAAGTCGTGAAAAGCGGCTTAACACAAAAAGCAGGCTTATTTAAAAGATTGCCAAAAGATGCCGATTTCCTCGTGAAATGTGCATTGAAAGATGTGGGGATGGAACAATTTGCAAAGCGCAATATCGGCCAGTTATCAGGCGGACAGCAGCAGCGCGTTTTTATTGCGCGTGCACTTGTGTCTGAGCCAAAGCTGCTTATATTGGATGAGCCGACTGTTGGAATAGACCGTGAAAATGTGCAGGCATTTTATGATATGCTCGCACACTTAAATGCGCATCATAATATGACGCTAATTTTAGTGACGCATGATGTTGACACTGTTTCAGACCGTGTGAGCCATGTTGCTTGCTTAAATCAGACAATTCATTTCCACGGCTATAAAAATGACTTTGATACAATTTCGGAAGAGCAGCGCCAAAGCTGGCATGGTCATTCTGTCCGGAAGATTCATTAAGAGGAGTAGGCAAAAATGATCGAAGCAATATTAAATTATGAATTTTTACAAAATGCCTTTTTCTCAGGGCTTGTTATCGGGGTAATCGCGCCCCTGCTTGGTGTATTTATCGTAGTAAGACGTCTTTCATTGATCGCGGATGCTTTATCACATGTTACACTGGCGGGGATTGCAGGAAGTCTATATTTAAGTCAATCATTTGCGGCGCTTGCGTTATTGAACCCAATCTATTTAGGGATTGTCGCTTCGGTGAGCGGCTCGATTTTAATTGAGCGTTTGCGTCGCCTATATAAGCATTATGAAGAGCTGGCAATTCCGATTATTATGTCTGGAGGCATCGGGATCAGCGCCATTTTAATTTCATTGGCAAGCGGCTTTAATACGGACTTAATGAGCTATTTATTCGGTTCTGTTTCCGCCGTGTCAAGACAGGATTTATATGTCGTACTGGCAATTGCCGCTGTAGTCATCTTATTTTTAGTGCTGTTTTTTAAGGAGCTTTTTGTTTTATCATTCGATGAAGAGTATGCAAAGGCAAGCGGCTTGCCTGCGAAATGGATTCATTTATTATTCATGATTGTTGTCGCATTAGTCATTGCTGCGAGTATGCGCATCGTCGGGATTTTACTCGTATCAAGCTTAATGACGTTGCCTGTTGCGGCTGCGATGCGTTTGGCGCGCGGCTTTAAAGAAGCGATAATTTTGGCGATTGTATTTGGGGAGCTGGCGGTTATTGTCGGATTAGTCTCCGCATTTTACTTGAATTTGGCTCCTGGTGGGACAATTGTTGTGACATCAATTATTATTTTACTATTTGTCATATTTATTAAAAAATTACTATTGAAAATTTCTATTAAATCGGAAGGGGAAGAGATACTGTGAATGCAACACGCGCATGGGAAATATTGAAGGATAATGGCTATAAAAAAACGGATAAACGAGAGTTGATATTGGATATGTTTGCGGCTACGGATAAATATTTGACAGCTCGTGATTTGCTGACAGTATTGAAAAAAGACTTCCCGGGCATGAGCTTTGATACGATTTATCGTAACTTGGCAACATTTGTTGAATTGGATATTTTAGAAGAAACAGAATTAAATGGCGAGCGCAATTTCCGTATGCATTGCGAGTCAGATCATCATCATCATCATTTTATATGCCGCGATTGTGGCAATGTGAAGGAATTATCGGTTTGTCCAATGGATATGCTCGGTGAAAAGCTGCCGGGCTATGTCGTTGAGGCACATAAATTTGAAATATACGGCAAATGTCCGGATTGCCTCTGACAGTTAAAATATTATAAAAAGAGTAAGGGGCTGTCGGAAAAGAATCGATTAAATCGGTCTTTTCCGACAGCCCCTCCTTTTTACTTTTATGCGTTAATCAGCTTTGTGTCATTGTTTGGTCCAGATGAATGTTGAATATCATTATCTTTACAATGCATTGCCGCTAAATAGCCAAAAGTCATTCCAGGTCCCAATGTCGCCCCAGGACCCGGGTAGGATTGCCCCATAATAGAGGAAGAGCAGTTGCCGCATGCATAGACGCCTTCAATTGCGGTACCGTCCTCACGCAATACCCGTGCATTTTTATCTATTACAACACCGCCTTTTGTTCCGATATCGCCAGGATATACTTTTAATGCATAATAAGGCGGGCTGTTTAATTCAAGTAAATTCGGATTTTTCAATGTCGGGTCCCCATAATATTTGTCATGTGCTGTTTCGCCTCGATGGAAATCCAAATCTTTGCCATTTTGCGCAAAGCCATTAAAGCGTTCGATCGTCTTCACTAAATTTCCTGTCGGGATATTAAGCTTTTGTTCGAGCTCGTTCACTGTTTGTCCTGTAAAGACTATATTATTTTTGAAATATTCTTTTGGGAAACCTTGCATCGGGAAGAGACCTGCAAACAGGTAGCGCTTTTTGGAGCGGCTATCTAAAATAATCCATGAAGTAATAGCCTTTCCGCCTGTTTTTTCATTGTGCTCGTACATTTTATCGACAAACTCATGATAAGGTGTCGGTTCGTTAATATAGCGATGCCCTTCTTGATCGACAATAATCATATTCGGAATGCCGCGGTCTGCCACTAGGAAAAACGGTCTTCCTTTATGATCGATAATAGAAGGCGCTCCCCACACACGATCCATTAAGCCGAATTTTGCATAAAGCTTTTCAAATGGAGAAATAATGTCGCCTGTTTGCCCATGAGGCGAGCTCGTCCATGCCGCATTTTGGGGAGTCGGCAAAAAGCGTTCTCGTTTTTCCTGGTCTTTCGAAAAGCCGCCTGACCCGAAAATAACGCCTTTTTCAGCTTTAATCGCAATTTCCTGCCCTTCTTTTATAGCTTTTATACCGATGACACGGTCCTGTTCATATATAAAATCTGTAAAAGGTGTTTGCAGCCACATTTCGCCATTTAATCCTTTGTAGGTCAACCCCATGCGAGCCATAAGCGCCTGCCCTAAAGCCGCATAATTTTTCTTTAGCAGAAGATGCTTTATTAATCGCCAGCCTAATGTCAGCGATCTTGCTTTTCCGGCAGTCGTTCTTGTGATCATATTCACTTTGACAAAGTCTTGCCCGGTCATAACAAAGCCCTTCGTATCAATCGTTGGAGGCAGGAGCTTATCCTTCCAATCTCCCAATTCATTTATATCTATTAACAGAGGCTCAATCGAACGTCCCGCGCCTTTTCCGCCTGGTAATGCAGGGTAATAATCCGAATAGTTTTTAGCATAGGAAAAACGCATATGCTTGCTTGCATTATGCATATAATCAAGCATTTCAATGCCCTTTTTTAAGTAAGTCTCTTTTATTTCATCATTTACAATATCGCCGACAGTCGCATCCAAATAAGTTTTTGCCTCTTCATAGGAATCTGCAGCATTGGCTTCCACCAAATAGCGGTTGTTTGGTATCCAAACACCTCCGCCGGATAAAGCGGAAGCCCCGCCGAAATGCTTTTCCTTTTCGATTAAAAGCGTTTTTAAGCCTTCATTTTTCGCTGTAGTGGCCGCAGCAAATCCTGATGCGCCAGACCCGACGACAACTACATCATATTCAAAATCCCATTTCATTACATAACCCCCTTGGCAGATTTTTTATTACCTGTATTTGTAAATATATTATAGCAAGCAGAGTTGGGGAATAGAAATTAAACGTATTATATCTACTTTGAATTAATTTTTTCTGCTTTAAGCGTAAAATTTATATTGAGTTGTGTTGAAAAGCTTTTGGCGGAATTTCGATTCTTCCATCAAATAATCAAGGAAAGAGGAAGAAAACGTCCAACTGATGGAATTCCATTTCAATGGAAAGTTATTTGCATAATGCCTGTAGTGTGTTAAAGTAAGTTTTACAAATCAAATAAATCTGCAGGGAAAAGATGCAAATTGCATAAATGGGAATTCGGCGGAAATCCGAAGCTATGTCCGTAACTGTAAGCGCAAATGAAAGTGAACGAGATTGCCACTGTTTTTGACGGGAAGGCATTCATGAGTAGAGAGCTGCGCGGAGCCAGGAGACCAATCTTTTTCTGATCGTGACACACCTCTTCGGAATTTGAGAGAATGTACGGCATTAAAAATCTTTTCGTCATTTCATAGGAATCGATCTTGATATTTTGAGCCATCCATTTTCTTGGGTGGCTTTTCTTATTGATAAAGAATGCAGAATCGGTTGTTGGAGCTTAATTAGAGAAAACTGCCGCATTATCGGAAATCCTGCAGTTTTAAAGCTGGCATAAGTTTTTGGGAGCTTAGTGTGTCCATCGTGTATGCGGAATAAAATATAAAATTTGAAATGTGAGGAACTTTAGATGAAAAAAGATATTCGTTATTCATGTTATCCATTTATGCGCGAAAAAAGCTCATGCGTCGATTATGAAATTCGTACAGATTCATTGACGACACGTATCGGAGCGGTCATCCCGACATTATTGGACGATGAAAAAGGGCAGATTGTATTGGAGGACTTGCGTATTATCCATCCGCTTGCATACCATGCCAACGGTTCTGTGCGCGGAAAATTGGCGATTACAGAAGAGGATTTAAGCTGGCTAAGTGACCGCTATGATTTTTATGTGAGCAATGTAAAAGAGACAATTCAACAGTTTTTGCTGCCACAAGGGGTGGAAAGCTCAGCAAGGCTGCATATTTGCCGAAGCGAAGCGAAAAAATCGTACCGTGCATTGCATAAGGTAAGTGAAGAGCGAGAAGTGCCCGAAATTTTATTCGACTTTTTAGGGCTTTTAGCGAATGTATTTTTCGTCATGGCAGTTTATATGAACAAAGAGCATTCATTCGAAGAAATTCCGTTCATCTCGAAATCCTATCCGACAAAAAAGGCAAAATAGAAGAACATAGCTCAATATTGAGCATGTTCTTTTAATCTTCCATATGGGGGTGCTGGCAATGATTTTTATTACAGGTGGCGTGCGCAGCGGGAAAAGCGCCTTTGCAGAAAAACTGGCGAGTCAAAATGGTCCTGGTAAAAATTATTATTATATTGCAGCAGGTGCGGCATTTGACGATGAGATGAAAGCACGGATAAAAAGACATCAGCTTGATCGTCAACGCCAAAGTACCGAGTGGCGAACGATTGAAATACATGTGAATATTCCTGAGGAGCTCGGACGTTTATCGGAAAATGATGTCGTGCTTTTTGAATGTGTGACGACATGGCTTTCGAATGTATTGTATGAAAGCGAATCAGCCGAGCAGCGCAGCGAATATATCCACAATTCGATTGAAATGTTAAAAAGCGAATTCGACAACTGGCATGCGCAAGGTGCTCAAATAATAATCGTGTCAAATGAAGTGTTGGACGAGCAATCATCAAAATTTGATGAAGTGAATTTATACCGCAAAAATTTGGGCCAGCTTCATCAGTGGTTCGTTAATCGGAGTGAAGAAGCATATGAAGTACAATTTCAGCTTGTGCAACAATGGAAATAAGGAGGGCGCAAATTGAAAAACAGCATAACGGGTTTTCTATTGGCATGGCAGTTTTTTTCGGCTGTACCGATAAAAAAGCAGCTTGATATGAATGCCAAATCGGTTACATGGATGTATGCCTTTTTGCCGATTATTGGTTTATTCATTGGCGCAATAATTGGAAGTGCAGTTTTTGCGCTTGCCGGCTTTAGCGATATTTCCAGCTTGCTCCTCGCCATATTGATTGTTGTCGGTTTCATTCTGCTCACAGGCGGTCTTCATTTAGATGGCTGGATTGATATGAGTGATGCCTTTTTTTCTTACGGAGAAAAAGAAAAACGATTGGGAATCTTGGATGATCCGCGCACAGGTGCCTTTGGTGTTATTAGTGTTTTTTGTTTACTGCTTTTAAAGATAGGCTTCATTTATGAATTTCTTTTAAAGGGACATTCCGCAATCATCCCATGTCTTATTTTTATTCCGTTAATCGCGCGCACAGGGATGCTGATTTACTTTTTAACGATGCAAACAGCAAAGCAAACAGGACTCGCGGCGTATTTTAAAAGTATGGTCAATTCAAAAAAGCTCGCTGTTTTACTCGGTTTGCTTTGTGGGGCTTTATTTGCGATTTGGTTCTATATAGGGGCATATAGCTTATATGTTTTATTTTTCACAATGCTTGTCATTGTTGCACTTTACCGAAACTGGTCACGGAAGCATTTTGGAGGGGTGACGGGCGATTTGCTTGGCGCATTAGGCGAGGGTTTGGAGGTTGTGCTATGGCTAACGGCATTACTGTGCATTTAATCCGGCATGAAAAAACAGAAGCGAACAGAGAGCGGAAATATATCGGCTGGACAGATGAACCGATTATTAAGAAAGTTCAAGCGCAGCTGCCGATCCAGCCACATGAAGTATTTGGCAGTGATTTGCAACGCTGCCTACAAACGGCTGCCTGCTATTTTCCGCAAACTCCATTTTTCGCTGAGGAAAAACTTAGAGAGCTAAACTTCGGCGATTTTGAAATGTGTACATATGAGCAATTACAGTATAATGAAATATACCGTGCATGGATTGACGATCCGCTCACTACGCCAATACCGAACGGTGAAAGCTTTTTGCAGTTTCAACAGCGCGTATTGGAAGGTTTTCGCCAAATTGTAAAACAAGATGGCGATTATACATTTGTCGTACACGGCGGGGTCATTCGATTATTGCTTGCGAAATATAGCGTGGAGGAGCAGTCATTTCAGCAAACGACCGCAAACCATCGAACTATATATACCCTTTGCTGGGGTTCGGTTGATGAACTAATAGGAGGTTTACGATGTACGTTATACTCGGAGGCGCATATAACGGTAAACGAGCATATGTGAAAGCTTTAGTCGCGAAATTACCTGAAAAGGAACTCGTTGTTTGTGAAGGGATATTGCCCCGCATAGAGAAGGTTACCGAAAATAAACGTTTTATTATTAGTGATTTTGAACAAATCATTTTACCGTATTTAGATGAGCCGGAAGAGCAGGCAGCACAGCGGATTTTTGAACATATCGCTGAAATTTCCGGGCAAGCGGAAGTTTTTTGCATTTGTGCAGATACGAGCCGTGGTGTTGTACCGCTTGAAAGGGGAGCGCGTCAGTTAAGAGATACTTGCGGTCGGCTATACCAGAAGCTTTGCAATGAAGCAGAGACGGTTATTCGTGTATGGTATGGCATTCCGCAATTTTTAAAAGGAGAGCATGATGGAAAAAACTAAATTGCGTTACATAATTTTAACGGCATTAATAGCAGCAATTTGCGTTATTGGAAGCTTTATTAAAGTGCCGGTTGGCGTGATTGCGACAGCTGCATTGGATTCCGCCCCAGCAGTTATTAGCGTCCTCTTTCTACCACCTGTTTTTGCAGGGGCAGCAGGTGCGCTTGGGCATATTGCAACAGGGCTTACATCCGGTTTTCCTTTAGGTGTTTTTCATGTTTTAATCGCAGTTGAAATGTTCGCCATTGTCGCGATTTTTGCGGTTTTGCACCGTAAAAATATGTATATTTTAAAATGGGTGTTTGTTGTCATTGCAAATGGAGTTATTGCACCGTTACCGTTCTACTTTTTAATTTCGCCGGCATTTTACATCGGCTCAATCGCCTCATTGACGATTGCAACAGTTGTGAATTGTGTTATCGCCATCATCGTCATGCCTGTTTTAAAATCCGTTGCAGAGCGTGCAGGGGTGAGTGCATGAGGAATGCAATCGAAGTAAACGGGTTAATCGTGACAATCGATAATTCGGCATGTATTGGGACGAAAGAGCATGATATTGTACAAGCGCCAAATGAAATCACGGCTTATTTCACCGCCCGCACCGCTATTTTGGAACAGCTTTGTGCCGGGGCGATACCGGTTCAATTGCTGATGGCAAATTTTTCGGGAGATGGCGTATGGAAAGAATATGAACAAGGGTTTGAAAGAGCCTTCACGGAAATGAATATAGAAATGCCACCATTAATCGGCTCAAGCGAATCGAACTTTGATGCATTGCAATCTGCCGTATCTCTCACAATGCTAGGAAAAAAGCAATTCGAAAACGACACAGATAATTGCCTGTTTTATGTTGTGGGGGAGCCGCTAGTCGGTGATGAAGTAATAGAGAACCCGGATAAAATCGCTAATTTAAATGAGTTGTATGAAGGACTGAACAAAGATACCATTCAAGCAATATGGCCAACAGGTTCAAGAGGAATCGGAACTGAAATAAAACGCTTTGTCGGTGAAGAATATACAGCAAATATCAATTTAAATGTTTCGGCAGGCCCATCTTGTGCTGTATTAGTTGCAGTGAAAGAACACCAGGAAGCGTTATTTTTAAGTAATATATCAGCACCCATCAAAAAAATCTTCAAAATATGAGGAAGGATGAAGCGGGGATTTGCTCGAAAACTAAATGAACTGCTAGGAAAAAAATTTTTTTGTATGAAAATGAAAAATTGTAAATTTTCTAAAAATAAAATGGTATGATAGAGTGTATCAATTTAAATTAGTTAAGGAGCATGGATTATGACAACATACGAAATTACAACTGAGTTATCAACGAACAAAAAAGAAAAAACACCTGCAGAACAGCTTGGTTTTGGTCAAATTTTTACGGACCACATGTTTGTAATGGATTATGAAGAAGGAAAAGGTTGGCATAATGCGACAATCGCGCCTTTTGCACCGATCACGCTCAGCCCTGCTGCGATGGTATTTCATTATGGCCAGGCGGTTTTTGAAGGCTTAAAAGCATATATGACGGAACAGGGCGAAGTGCAATTATTCCGCGCGGACCGCAACTTTAAACGATTAAATGCTTCGAATGCACGTCTTTGCATACCACCGATTGATGAGGAATTTGCGCTGGAAGCTTTAAAGGAATTGATTCGTGTGGACCGCGAATGGGTACCTACAGCGCCAGGAACGTCTCTTTATATTCGCCCATTTATTATCGCGACGGAAAGCTACTTAGGTGTAAATCCTGCGAAAAGCTATAAATTCATGATTATTATGTCACCAGTAGGCTCGTATTACAAAGAGGGCATCAATCCAGTTAAAATTTTGGTGGAGCAGCATTATGTGCGTGCAGTTGTCGGAGGTACAGGCGAAGCAAAAACAGCAGGGAACTATGCTTCAAGCTTGAAAGGCTCCGAAATTGCCGCAAAACAAGGATACTCCCAAACATTATGGCTTGACGGCAAGGAAAATAAGTATGTAGAAGAAGTGGGAAGCATGAATATCTTCTTCAAAATTGCCGGAAAAGTCATTACCCCTGCGCTAAACGGCAGTATTTTAGCGGGGATCACACGCGATTCGATGATCGAAGTGCTGAAATCAAAAAATATTCCGTTTGAAGAACGTGCGGTTGAGTTTGCGGAGGTTGTGGCAGCCGCTAAAAACGGTACATTGGAAGAAGCATTCGGGACAGGCACGGCTGCGGTAATTTCCCCTGTAGGCGAACTGAAATGGATGGATGAAATTATTTCTGTCAACAATGGCCAAATCGGAGAAATCACACAAATGCTTTATGATACATTAACGGGTATCCAATACGGAAAAATTGAAGATCCATTTGGATGGACGATTAAATTATAAAATAGGCAAAGAAGTGCGGCATTTTCCTTATAGGGAAGATGCCGCACTTTCGCTTTTTAGGCGTTTTAATTGTCGGTACACTTTAATAAAAAGCTCTGTTGTTTGACGACGTTTTGTCGTTAAAACCTAAAAATAAATCTCCCCATATACGTTGCTTCGTAAATGAAGAGACACTTAAATTGTTTACATGCAAATTCTTTTACATCAATGTTCGACGATTTTTTATGCCAATATTATTTTTCCAGAAGTTCCTCAACTAATTCCTCAACTTGAGAGAAGCTTTCGTGTGGAACTGGTGCGGGTTTTTCGAAAGTGTTCTTACCTACATATGTTTCTATTAAATTTTTTACATCAATACCGGACGACGCTTTTAACGTTTCCTGTAAACCGGCCATTAAGTCTGTCGCGTAGCCAGTAACTTTGCCTGCGCCGCCGTTTGGACCACCGCCTGTATCAACAACTGTGATTTTATCAATATTTGAAAGGGGGCTTGCCACTTGCTTAGCATACTCAGGCAGCATTTTAACAATCATATCAAGCACAGCCGCTTGCCCGTATTGTTCGAACGCTTCCGCAATTTTTTCCTTCGCTTCGGCTTCCGCAAGACCGCGCAGGCGGATAATTTCCGCTTCAGCTGTACCTTGTGCACGCTCCGCATCTGCTTTGGCAAGACCATCCAAGCGGATACGTTCTGCCTCGGCTTGCGCCTGTGCCTCGATACGGTATTTCTCCGCATCTGCCTGGGCAAGTTCTTTTCGTTTTTGAGCTTCTGCATTTTGTTCAATTGCGTAACGATCGGCATCTGCCTTTTTCTTAACTTCCGAATCATATTGCTTTTCTCTACGCAGAATTTCTTTTTCTTCTAATTCGATTTGCTTTTGACGTTCAATGATTTTAACTTGCATTTCTTGTTCTGTTACTTCCTGTTTTGCACGTGCAGATTCTAATTCATACGCTTGGTCGGCGCGAGCTTTTGCGATATCCTGCTCACGACGGAATTCCGCCACTTTTAACTGGTTGTCTTTTTCTGCTTCTGCAATTTCAGTGGCACGCTCTAATTCTGCCTTTTGAGCTTCTTGAGCTGCTTGAGCCCGTTTAATGCGCGTCTCTTTATCTGCCTCGGCTGTTGCGATATCCGCATCACGCTTTACTTGTGCGATTCGGGGTTTACCAAGGGAATCCAAATAGCCGTTTTTATCACGGACATCTTTAATTGTAAACGATACAATGACTAAGCCCATTTTCGCTAAATCCTGTGATGCGACACGCTGTACTTCCTGAGAGAATTTATCGCGGTTTTTGTAAATTTCCTCTACGGTCATCGAACCTAAAATAGAACGCAAATGACCTTCTAATACTTCGCGGGCTTCACCTTCACGATCATGCTTTTCTTTTCCTAAAAATTGCTCGGCAGCTGTGGCGATTTCTGAAATCGAACCACCGATTTTAATGATGGCCGTTCCATCTGCCATGACTGGAACCCCTTGCTCTGTATACACTTCAGGTGTTGTTACTTCTAATTTACTGGAAAGCAGACTGAGCGGTTTCGCTTGCTGAAACACAGGGAATACGAATGCACCGCCGCCACGGATAATTTTAATACGATTTCCCGAGTCGTCTGTATGTACATTTTTACTCCCTAAATAACTGCCTGTAACAATGAGCGCCTCATCAGGACCTGCTGTGCGGTATTTCATCACATAAACCGCTATAAGTGCTAAGATTAAAAATACGACAACCCCGACTGCTATTAAAACACCTGAAATACCTGCTAAACCCGACATAAAAATTTCCTCCTTATTTTAAAGTTGTAGTTCTTCCTTTTCATAAATTGCCACCATTGCTGTACCATTCCGCATCTCAATAATCAATATTTGTGTATCATATGGGATTTCAACATGATGAAAACTAGCTGCTCGTTTTGAGATGATGCCATTAGCAGTTTCAATAATGATTTCACCGAAGCCGTCAATGGGAACCGGGACAATAACTTTTCCCGACTGTCCTTCAAGCGATTCATCTGTATATGCAAGAGATACTTCTGCTGAACGGAGAGGAACGAGCAAAAAATAATAAAGCAGCAGCGTCAATATACTGGATAAAACGAGGGCAATAATAAAAATAATGCTGCTGGCCAAGTTTAGAAATCGTTCCAAAACATATCCTGCTGCGGAAGTGAAGGTAATGAAAGAAAGGATAACAGCTGGATCCAAAAATGGAAGGCCATCGATGGAGACATCCGCAACATCCGCAAAAAACAAGTAGAGGATCGTGCAGCACCCAATAACGATCAAGACGGTTAAATAAACGGTTTCAATGGAATACCCAAACAAGTTGTCACCTCCCTAAGTTCTTTGTAATAGTTATACGGATGAAACTGGAAAAAGTTTCAGAAAAAACAAAATTTAAAATTAAATTGGAATGAGAAGCTATAAAAAATATAAAAAGGATTTTGAAACTTTTCATCATTTCACTTGTCTAACTTATAGTGATAAAAAGGAGGTGCAAAATGGATCAGCTAGAACGAGAAAGAAAATTGGAAGAAGCAATGGATTTATATGGTGATTATATTGTACAGCTATGCTATACATATGTGCGGAGCTGGCAAACAGCTGAGGATTTGGCACAGGAAACGTTTCTGCGCTATTTTGAAGCACTGCCAAAATTTCGCGGTGACGCTTCAATAAAAACATTTTTATTTCGAATTGCTGTGAATATTAGCCACAATTATATAACGAGCTGGAAATATAAAAAAATACATATTACAACCTTTTTTCAAAAACTATTAATGTCCGCTGATACGCCCGAAAGCCAATTGCTAAAAAAAACAGAAAGTCAGCAATTAGTGGCGGCAATTGAGGAATTACCGACAAAATATAAAGATGTAATTGTGCTCTTCCATTTTGCTGAATTACCATTGCAGGAAGTAGGGAGAGCTTTAAAACTGCCAGTCAATACGGTTAAAACAAGATTACGTCGAGCACGCCAAATGCTCGGCATGGAGTTAATGGAGGGTGGTGAACTGCATGGATCCAATTAAAGACGCGATGAAGGAATCTTATAAAGGACATGGTTTGTCACATTTAAAAAAGTTGGAAATACACCAAAAAACACAGCATCGCCCAAAAAAAGTTTTAC
The DNA here is from genome assembly GCF_051967575.1 of Solibacillus silvestris. Taxonomy (NCBI): domain Bacteria; kingdom Bacillati; phylum Bacillota; class Bacilli; order Caryophanales; family Caryophanaceae; genus Solibacillus; species Solibacillus silvestris. Next base: position 119,269 of record NZ_JBQCJW010000002.1, on the reverse strand, counting down.
CTGTAACTATTACATTAGTAGTGACTGCAACAATTTTCTTATTCGTTTTTTTGATTATTAATGAGCAAGGTACCGGTTTCGATATGTCAGCGAGCACCGCAAATAGCATGAAAGGTCAAGACGCAGTCATCGCAATGATGGAAAGAAAACTTCAATTTCAGAAAATTATAGAGGACGGTGAAATTACAGCGGTCGAACGAATAGAATATTTGCGGACGAGTGATTGGAAGCTGCAATTAGCTTTCGAGGGCACTGCCAATACGGCATATGCGATTCCTGAAGCGACAGAGGAACAAGGGGCTACCTATGCGGCATTGTTGTTTTATATGCGCGAATATATGCTGGAGCCGCAAAGTATTCCCGAAGTGGCGAAAGCTTTTTCAGAAGCAAGGGGTTTCCGGCAATTACATGAGTTAGTTCCAGTATTGAAAGCATTTGTTCAAGCCGAATATTTATCAGCACAAGATGAACAGATGCCAGCAAACAGGAACTTTTTCCTAGTGAATGACACGCTGCAAATTATCATTATATGCATGTATGCGCTTTGTACTCTTTTCATCTTAAAAAATATATTTAAGCGACAGCATCTATGGATCACTTTATTAAATGTATTTATCGTAATTGCAACATTGGTGTTCTTTTTTAAACCGCTTCCTCATCTTTATGCATATGATGAAACAGCATTATCATTGTCGAGTTTAAAGGCGATAAAAGAAGCCGGTATGCTTACCGATGACGCCCGATTCATAACAGCTGCAACATTTGATAATAGCCGTTTTGCATTAATCGAAGAGCAGCAATCGCATGTATTAGCGAGTTTTCAGAGAGAGGATAATGTTTATCGATTCTCGGACTTGCAAATATTGCATCATACACCAGTGATTCAAGGTATTTACCATATTCGAAACGATGGACAAGCAATTTTTGTTATGGCGTTTACAGAAGGGCATCCGATTACGAAAGGGGTGCTGAGCTATTATGATGGCAGTGAAATCGAGTTTCAAATCGAAGAGGGGAAAGCTGTGATAGAAGCGGTATACCTTCCCCAAAGAAATACTAGCTTCGGTCTGGAATTTTTTGATGAAAATGGGGGAATTGTAAGGTAGAAATTACTGAAAATGAGCGTATGTCATTGCAAGGAAAATGACATACGCTATTTTTAAACAACTGTTATTTCATTTGAAAAGTGTTTTTCAACTTAATGCTCAATGGGCTGTTTTGTTCAATATATTCCATCATTAATTCGGGCATGAATTTTTTTGTTTCACGGATGGCCTGTTTTTTGAACATGGGGAACTGATGCGCACCTGTTGCCCGGTAACTATTCACCGCCACTTCAAACGATGCCTCGTCTTCAACAGCACAGCCTTCATAGAGCAGTTTTGTTACACGCTGCCCTACCGGTTTAAGCAAATCGATTTCATAATCAATCCCTCCCCATAAATCGTAAATATACGGTTGGGGCTCCGGATAGAGAACGGACATGCTAAAATCGATTTCAAGCTCTTGATTGTAAGCGAATACCGCGGCACTTTGCTCGATTGCTCTACGAATTTCAGCGCCGGTCAGCTCCACGACAAGCAAGCGATTTGGACGCGGCATATTATGGAGCACTTGACCGCGTGTAATGACGCCCGGCAACCCTCCTTGTGCATGATAGGGCAGTTCTGCGACGGAAATCTGTGCACCCGAAAAATGTAGCTGCATATTGTGAAGGAGCTGTGTATAAGCAGTAGTCTTTATGCGCGGCGCAAAAAAATCTCCATATGTAAAATCATCATCGGCTATTCCGATTACTTCATTTTTCCATGCATCAAATTCCTGAAACTCCATTGTTTTGATTGTTGAATCTATAAAAACAAGTGATGGTTCGTGCGATAAGACACCATGTTCAATGACGACATCAATTTGGGCAAAGCAATGCGCATTCGCACCGGGCTGTACGACAGAAACCCCGTTTACCTTTGCCGCGATTTCCAAATGCTGATGCCCAGTAATAAAAATATCGATGCCTTCAATTTCGGTAAGCATGCGGTAGCCTTCGTTTTCTCCCTGTTCGACATCAACTTGGTGTCCGGTATGAAGATCACGTTCAAAGCCGCCATGATAGCTTAAAATTACAAGTTGGGCTTTTTCTGCTTCGCGTACATACTTGACCGTGTTTTTTGCACATTCAAAAGCTTGTTCGAATTGTAGCTGCTTTGTTGTATTCCCTTCATCCCATATCTTCGTAAAATGCGTGACTACACCTACTACAGCCACTCGCAATCCACAAATCTCCTTTATAAAATAGCCTTGCGCAAAATCCGGAATATTTGCGGCAATCCATGGGAATTTGCAGGCTTTTCGCATTGCTTGAATTTTTTCGGGGGGATAATTAAATTCATGATTTCCAAAAATCGCAACATCATAGCCGAGCATATTCGCAAGTTCAATTTGAGGATGCTGTTTATGTACGATATTGTCGTAGTAATAGCTTAAATGGCTCCCTTGCAGGAAATCGCCATTATCAATCAGCAGTGCCGGCCGTCTTTTGGCAATCATTTGAGCGAGCTGCGAAAAGCGCTCTGTATGTCCATGAATATCGCTCGTTGCGATAATAGAAAACTTCATATGCTATCTTCCTTTATATTTTCATTCTCCTTATTATAGCGCGAATTATTGCGCAACAGTTCTGAAAATGATTAAATAAAATAGTGAAGCAGTTTACGTTAAATTTTAGGAGTTGAGATAATGATTACAGTAACGAACCGTATTAAAGTGAAAAAAGGTTTTGCAGAAAAAATGGCGCCGAAATTTGTGCAGCCAGGCCCATTGCAACAGTTTGAAGGTTTCCATAAGGTTGAAGTATTAATTTCGACTCAATTTGAAGATTACGATGAAATGAGTGTTGTAATGTACTGGGATTCAAAAGAAAGTTTCGCAGTATGGCGTGAAAGCGATGCATTTAAAGAATCACATAAACGTCCATCGGAAGGGCAAGCTGAGCAAGGGGATTCACCGATGCTAGGTTCGCAAATTGTCATAGCCGAAGTAGCGGCCTCTATTTCAAAATAGTTATGTAGGAGGTATCCTAATCGTTTCGTTAGGATGCCTTTTTGAATGGAAATTAATAAATCGTATTTTACTAAACGGCGTTATACATAAATTTCATAGTTCATATGAAAAAATTCGATGCAGGACAGCAAATGAAGGAAGGTGTTTTTATGCGAAAAATGGAGCAATATTTTTACGATGGGCAATTTTTGAAGTGTTATGAGGAAGCGAAACGCCAAGCAAGCAGCGGAGAAGATGAGCAAGCCGAAAAATTTTTAAAATTGTTTCAAAAATATGAGTATGATAATTTCCCGCAGCCGACTAGGGAAATTTTGCAAAGCATTGAACGCTCCAATGAAAGTTATGCGGAAAATGATGAAGTCGAGCAGCTTCGTGCGATTAGAGATGAGCAGCAGTTCGCGGCAAAGGTAAGGCAGCTTGAGCATGATGTGCGATCAGCCGGTGATGAGCGGAAAGCCCAGTCATTTTACATACAAGGTCATTTGTTCCTCATGGCGCATCATTATGACGAAAGCGTGCATTGCTTTATGGAGGCAGTGAAGCATAATTCGAACAAAGCGCTGTTTTACGGGATAGCGGGACAGACTATGAACCGCTTCAATTGGTCTCCATTTGAGGTGATGGCCTATATTGAACGTGCGATTGATCTGGATCCGGAAAATCCGCGATGGCACTGGAATAAGGCGCTCGTTTTGACACAGCTTTACAAAGATTTGCAGGAAGAACCATTTTTGGGAAATGCATTGATCGCCATAGAAAAAGCAAGCGAAACTTGTCGCGGAGATCAGGTGTCATTACGTAATGGCATCGATTCCACACTGGAAAATTTAAAAGAATATCTTTTCAATTAAAGAAGCGCAATATTGATGGAGGAAAGAGCATGAAGTTTATATCATGGAAGGGCATTTCGATTTATTTGACGATTATTTTGTTTTTAGTAATATTCATCCAGTTTCTGGACTGGGGTAAAGGGAATGAGAAGGATGCACAATATGCGGTAGAACTTGAAAAAGCATATATTGATCTTGTCGACTTTCAAACATATATTTTAAACGATAAAGTGCAGATTGATGATAATAAACATGTATTAACGATGCACGGAAAAAACTTCCAATATCAGCTAAGCATGTACATCGATATTTTTGGGAATAAAAAATTAGATGGTGCAAGCCTTTACGATTCGTATAAACAAGTCGATGAAGCATTAAACGCATTTTATGAAGCGGAGAGCAAGGAAAGGCGCGCGCAGGCACATGAACAATTGCTTGGTGCTAAGCAATCCTTATTTGCGATATTAAGTGATATAAAATAATAGAAAGGCTCACGAACGCTTGGGTTATCCATGTCCGTGAGCCGTTTGCTATTTCTTCTTTTCCTTTACAAACGCAAAAACCGTTAAGCAGATTTGGATGATGACGATTGCAATAAATAAGTAAAAGTTTTTCGATGATTCTGCCAAATTCAGTTCATCCGCTAAAATGCCCGTAATCAATAGTAATTGCGCACTAAGCAAAATAATGAATGCACTAATAAAAAGCTGTATTTTTGCATTGATTGTAAAGCGTAACAACACGATAATGAATAATACCGAGAAAATAAGGATGAGTATAAAGAGCGGGTTCAATAATGTAAGTGTACCGTCTTGCGCAAAGTTTTTATACGTATATGTCATTGTTTGTTCTCCTTACTTTACTAGTCCATTTTGAAATGCATAAACGACAGCCTGTGTGCGGTCTTGAACTTCGAGCTTGCTTAAAATATTGCTTACATGGGTTTTCACCGTCTTCAATGCGATAAAAAGCTCCTCGGCAATTTCCTGATTCGCAAGACCGCGTGCCATGCATAATAATACTTCCATTTCCCGGTCTGTTAAATGGTCGTGCAGGGCAGGGGCAGTACCGCGCATGCGAGCCATTACTTTTGTCGTCGCTTCAGGCTCCAGCACCGTTTCGCCTGCCATCGTTTTCCGGATTGCCTCGGCAATCTGCTTTGCGTTGCTCGTTTTCAGTAAATAGCTTACCGCGCCTGCTTCAAGTGCGGGATATAATTTATCATCATCGATAAAGCTCGTCACGATCATCACTTTTGCTTGCGGCCACTTTGTTAAAATTTCGGCAGTCGCCTCAGCCCCTGTTTTGATCGGCATGACATTATCCATCAGCACAATATCGGGCTTTAGCGTCAATACTATTTCTATCGCTTCTTGACCATTCGCCGCTTCTCCGATTACTTCGATATCAGGCTGTGCAGATAAATAGGCAGCAACCCCGATGCGCACCATTTCATGATCATCCGCAATGACTACTTTAATCATCCGTTTGTCCCTCCTTTGCAAGCGGAACTTTCACTTCTACAATCGTTCCTTCATTTGGCACTGAGACGATTTTATACGTGCAGCCAATTTCGACAGCCCGTTCGGCAATATTTCGCAGGCCGTATGATGATGTTTTATCGCCATCTATATTAAAGCCTAATCCATTGTCCTGAATGCGTAAAATCGCCAATTGGTCACGCGCGATCAATAAAAGCTCCACCTCTGTCGCCTTTGCATGTCTTAATGTATTCGATAAAGCTTCTTGGGCAATGCGGAATAAATGATCTTCCTCGGCTTTGGACAGCTCCATATCTTCAATTTGGTAATCGATATTGAAATACACTTTTTCCTGCAATTCCACGATTAAATCCTCCAAACCTTCCGACAAGCTTTTATTGTGCAAAGCAATCGGGCGCAGATGCAGCAGCAGTGCACGCATTTCGAGCTGGGCTTGCTGGACGATTTTCTCGACTTGTACCAGCTGCTTTTGTGCGAGCGCTTCTTGTTCCTGCTCGGTAAGCGCAGACAACAGCATAGAGGCTGCGAAAAGCTGCTGCGAAACAGAATCATGCAGCTCCCTTGCAAGACGCTGACGTTCAGCAAGGAGGCGCTCCTGTACAATGGCATCATTCGTTTCGACTTTTTCGCTTGAAAGTCGCTGCAAGGACGCACGCTGTGTTTCAATCAATTCGTTCGCATCCCGCAATGCTTTTTTTAATGAACCATTTGCTTTCTTTAATTTCTGCGCAAAATCAGGCTCCGCAATTTTTTTGACGATGCGGGTCGTCTGATTTTCCTTTAATTTCACTGCCACAGACATCCATAAAGCGATCAATAGGCTGAAGCACCCTGCAACAATGATGAATACCGCCGCCAACGGCATATCAAAGTCCCGATTGTCGATTAAAAAGCGCCAAGTTTCCTCGCGCGGCTCCCCATACAACAAGACGAGCACATTAAATGTAAATGATATAAACAAAAATGAAAGTATAGTAAAGCGTATTAAAAAAGCGATCATCCGCGCTGCACCTCCACATCGCCAATCCAGGAAGTAACGTAAAGCACAAGCACACGCTTTGCCTCCAGCTCCCCATCTTCGAAATGGAGCTGCTCATTTATGCATTGCTTAGGCGCGTAGTTCAAGCATGTCGCCTCACCGTATAAAGTAGAATAATGAAGCTGAATCGTCACTTCATATGGGACGATAATACGCACTTTCCCAAGTGATTGGTGGATGACGATGACGGCTTTCCCCTGAGGCAAAATCGTTTCTGTCGTATCAATTGTAATATCGCCGATAAAGCGCTGTATATGAATGTCCCGCCATTGGAAACTTTCCGATGCACCAATCGTTGTCCCGATTAATTTATTTTGCTCGGATAAATTTTTCAATGGGTTTTTTATTTCTATAATTTGCTCTTTTTTCGTCAAATATTGATAAAGAACAAATCCCAATGTGGCAATGATCAATAGTCGCAATGTCCATAAATTAATAATGGCGAAAAACAAAAATGTGAGACCGATCCATAATAATAGTCGTTTCTTTTTCTTAAAGCTGAAATAGAAAAACAGCACACTCACAATTAATAAAAACACGCTGCCATTATTGAAAAGCGTTAATTCGATTAATACGACAAGTGCCATACTAACAACGATTATCGCGAGCTGATCAGACGTAATTTTCGGCATAGTGCTTCCTCCTAAAGACGTGCAAAATGGAGAAAGCGCTATGCCTTCTCCTTACTGCATTATATCATTATTTTGGTTGTTCGATGAGCTTTTTTTCTTTTTCCAGCTGTGCCAAACGAGCTTCAAATGTTGTCACTTCATATTTACGCTCGATATTTTGCGATAATTCATCAATATATGTCGACAGCTCATCGAAATTTTCATTTTTGTTTGCTTCAAGCACTTTGTCCATTTGATGGTTGGCACGCACAACATTTTCTTTTCCCATCAGCTGTAATTGACGGACTTTCATATCCTTGATCTTATGTTTCATCGTTTCGAATTTACGCTCTAATGCAAAATATTCACCATTCGCTGCATCGATGCTTGTAAGAAGGGATTGTTTGCGCGCTGTGTAAGCTGTTACTTCCTCTTGTGCAAAAGTAATCAGCTCTACTTCCTCTGTAGCTTGCGCTAAATGCAGTTGCTTCTCGCGTTTTTCGAGCATTTCGGTTGTCTGGGAAAGCTGCAGCTCCAGCTCTTTTTTCAGCTGTGCTTGGCGAGCGAGCAATTTTCCTGTTTCCTCTGTTTGCTTTTCTGCTTCGCGGATATATTGGTTCAGCATTTTAATTGGATTTCTCTCTGCCTTTTTATCGAATAAATCGTGCAAGTCTGCCTGAATCGAATATTTGAATTTTGTCAATAAATTTTTCATTCCGTATCGCTCCCTATTTGTTTAAATTTGCCCATTCACGCTCAAAATTCATAAATGGATCTTCTTCTTTTTCAATAGTGAAAATTTCTGTTTTTTCATTTTTGCGGGATTTGTAAATGTAATACAGAATCCCGATTGCCACTAAACCGATAAAGCCCGGGATGTTCGATAATGCGCTTACTAAACCTGCCAATGCTACAACAAGACTCATCACTTTCCCGAATGTCGATGTACTTTCAGTGTAATAATGCAAGCCTGCTGCCAACAGCGCCCCCGAAACGAGCAAACCTGCCACTGGCGCCAGTAAGCAAAGGGCGATAATTGCTGCGACAAACCCAGCTGAATATAAGAAAAACTTTTTCATAATCTGTTCCTCCTTGTACTTGATGTCTTTATGTTACCGTGAATCGAAAATGTAAATAACGACCTGTTACTGTATTTTCTTCTAGGTCTAGAGACTGAGAGTAAGCGGGACTCATTTGTTCAAATTAAATATATAGAAACGTCCTAGCTTTTATTGTATAATTCTTGTTGGAGAGTTTTTCTCGGTACATATGCAGTGGAGGAGGTAGTTAGTTATGACATGGGCATGGATTTTAGGTATTGTTGTTGCATTAATCGCTGGCGTGGCAATTGGTTTCTACGCAGCTCGTCAATATATGATGAAGTATTTGAAAGAGAATCCGCCAATTAACGAACAAATGATTCGCGTAATGATGGCTCAAATGGGACGTAAACCATCTGAAAAACAAGTACGTCAAATGATGGCGCAAATGAACAAATTCCAGGACAAATAATATCGTTAAACTACCTTTTGACTTTTAAATAGTGATGGAGGTAGTTTTTTTTATGCTATATATGGAATGTAAAATTCAGAATAGTCCGTTGGAATGAATGCTATTCTGGTCCATCCATATAAAGGCAGTAAGTATTGGAGGTGAGCATGATGGCAATAGAAAAACATTGGAGGACGTTTTAGCGGCTGCACCTCTGCCGGCTTACAATGAAGTCCAATGCGGGTGGGCGGCGAGCCATAGTCTGGAAGGTGCACAGGAGCTTGCGAAACAATTTTTAGAAAAACGCCATGAATGGCATATCGTATTTAATGGGCAATGAGAAAGGATTGTCCAATATACATGCATGAAAGCTCCCTTTGCGACGCGTAGCTGCAGGAGCTGTACTATTCGTCGGAAACATACTGGGAAAGGGGCTGCATTAAAGTCATTTCGACTTTTAATATAGCCCCTTTCTTTACAGCAGCGACTCTGTTTCATTGCGGTAGGCTGGTACGTAATCATGTAAAAACTTGGCGACCGTCTGCTCATAGTCCCCCTGATTTTCGTTGAATGATTTTGCATGATCGCCCCGTTCGAAAATTTTCAGCATTTTTGGTTCAGGCTTTTGTTCGAACAGCTCTTCGGTCATCGATGAAGGAATGAAATCATCCGGTTCACTATGAATAAACAGAACAGGGTTTTCAATTTGTTTCACTGCATCGATTGGCATTATTTCCTTTACAGAATATCCGTCGCGTATACGCATGAAAAAGTCGGCAAAAGGAAGCGTATATTTTGCGTCGATCGGAACGACGCTTTCGAAAATCCGTTTTAGCAGCTGGGGGAAGTCCGAGAAAGCACAATCGGAAATATAGAAATCTGCACTGTCGGATAAAGTGCCTGCATAAAGAAGAGTTGTTGCAGCACCCATTGATTCGCCATGAATGCCTAATAAAGCCTCATCGCCGATAATTGCCCGTACCGTGTCGGCGATTGCCTGCAGATCAAATTTTTCGTAATGCCCATAGCTCGTTGTTTTCCCTTGCGATTCACCATGACGCCGGTGATCGTAAACAACTGCATTAAAGCCTAGACGCTCAAACATTCGCGCATAACGCATTGAATTGATCTTATTTTCCGTAACTCCATGGCAAATAATGACCGTGTTTTGCGTTGGCAGCGGTTTTAAAAAAATGCCGCTAATCGTGTAGCCATTAGGTGATTCAATCGCCAGAATTTCTTTTGGGCAGCCGTCATACCATACTTCATCAAAACGTTTTGCCGTTATTTCACGCTCACGAATAAACGCATCATCTTTTTTCTTAATATACATAATGCGATTTGTCATGACGACACCCGTGACAGTCGTGGCCGCCGCTAACAATGTTGTCACAATGCTGCCTGATAAAAATAGTGTACGTTTTTTCATGAAATCACTCCTCTTAAGTAATTTTAATATTCAATGAACTTTCAGGATAAATCAACTAATATGTATCTATACAGTATGGAATCTTTTGTGTGAAAAGCGGGTAATGTTTGTTAAAATCTTGTTAAGCAAATTAACACTTTGCCTACAAAGGGATCAACAACGAGAAGGGGGAATTTTCATGACAGAAGTAGTAATCGTTAGTGCAGTACGTACGCCGATCGGAGCATTTCAAGGGTCATTAAAAGACATTTCCGCTCCTGCATTGGGCAGTATCGCAATAAAAGAGGCGTTAAATCGAATTCAATTAGATGCAACAATCGTTGATGAAGTAATTATGGGCAATGTACTCGCAGCGGGCCTGGGGCAAAATCCCGCAAGACAGGCGAGCATTCAGGCGGGTATACCCCACACGGTCCCTGCAATGACGATCAATAAAGTATGCGGCTCTGGCTTAAAGGCAGTTCATTTAGCCGCACAAGCCATTATTGCCGGGGATGCGGAAGTTGTGGTGGCAGGGGGCTTTGAAAATATGAGCCAAGCACCTTATATTATGCCAAATGCGCGTGAAGGTTTCCGTATGGGTGACCAAAAAATTGTCGATACAATGATCCATGACGGGTTATGGTGTGCTTTCAATGATTATCATATGGGCATAACTGCAGAAAACTTATGCGATCAATATGAAATTACGCGACAAGAGCAAGATGAATTTGCTGCACGTTCGCAAGCTCGGGCATCCAAAGCGATTGCCGAAAATAAATTTGCGCAGGAGATTGTACCTGTTGAAATACCGCAGCGTAAAGGGGAGCCAATCCTTTTCACGCAAGATGAATATGTAAAACATGGCACGGATGCAGAAAAGCTGAATGGATTACGCCCGGCTTTCAAAAAGGAAGGCTCTGTAACAGCAGGCAATGCTTCCGGAATCAATGACGGGGCAGCGGCAGTTGTCGTGATGTCGAAACAACGCGCTTTTGAATTGGGGCTTACACCAATGGCTACAATTACAGCAAATGCCAGCGCAGGGGTAGATCCTTCGGTTATGGGCATTGGTCCTGTATCCGCAGTGAAAAAAGCATTATCAAAGGCGAATCTAACATTGGACGAAATGGATTTGATTGAAGCGAATGAAGCGTTTGCGGCACAAGCAATAGCAGTTGATCGCGAATTGGTGTTCAATCATGATAAACTAAACGTGAATGGCGGGGCGATTGCGCTAGGTCATCCAATCGGTGCAAGCGGGGCGCGTATTTTAGTGACATTGCTCCATGAAATGCAAAAGCAAGATGCAAAGTTCGGTCTAGCGACATTATGCATCGGTGGCGGACAAGGTGTCGCAACAATTGTCCAACGCTAAAACATATAGAAGGTGAATAATATGGCAAAAAAGAAACAGCAAAAAAATACGAATGAATTTGAGCTTCCAAAAGATAAGGCAGCAACTTTGGCCGATCAGCTTGGCGGCGATGTATTGGCAAAGCTGAAGGCAGCGAAGCAGGAAATGGTGGCGGATGAAAAAGCAAAAGAAGAAGAGCGTCATGCAAAAGCGGCATTCGAGCGTAAACAACGCGAGAAAAATATGAGCTTTGAAGAACTTTTAAACCAATATGGTGATCAAGGCTCTAAATTTTAAACGAAAAGCTGGCGCAATAATTACATTGCGCCAGCTTTTTTACATGCGATTTGTATAAGCTTCGTCATCATTAATAATATAAATGCACCACATGCATCGATTATGACATCTTCAATAATGCCGCTTCGCCCAGGAATCATACTTTGGCGAAATTCATCAAGGGCCGCGATTGCGATGATTGTGAAAAACGCTGCACCAGCAGGGAAGCGCCATTTCAATTTTGTATAAAACAGATAGAAAATGACCGCCAATAATCCATATCCGAAAAAGTGGGTAGCTTTCCGGATCAAAAACTCTACAAAATAAAAATAACCGCGCGACTCGATTGAAATGATCGTACCCCAATATGGAATTTCCCATTGACTTAGCCATGCTTCAAAAGGTTTTGCTTTTAAAATTTCTTTTAATGATGGGATAATCGTTTGCTGCTCATAGCTCAAATTCGACATAACCATGACGATTATAAGGCCAGTGATGACGAGGATAATCGCTTTTTTCATCGATGTTCCGTATAGCGGTCCGCTTTCGTCCAATTGTGGATTTCCGGAATATCCTCCAAAGTCCGGGCTTTTTCGTATGCATGCAAATTTTGCTGTAATTGTGCAATCGTCCGAGCCCCAATCACTGTGGAAGCGATCGCATCATACTGTAAATTGAATGCCAATGCAGCTGCATGGACATCACTGAATTGTTGTTCGATTTTGAGCAGGATGTTCTTTGCTGCTGATTCTTCATAGCTCATATATGATTTTAGTCTATGTCGCCATTCGTTTGTAAGTAAACCTTTTGCAATCGAACCCCGTGTAACGACAGAAGAGCCTGCTGCTTGTATAGGCCCGAAAAATTCGCTTGCCCGTTCATCGAAAATATTAAACTGCATCATATTGCTAATCGCATTGCTCTTTTGCAGAAAAGGAATGAATACATTCGGCCGTATCGAAGAGATTCCATATTCTCGAATAAGACCTTCTTTTTTCAAGCCTTCAAAAGTTTCGAGGATTTCCTCCAAATTGTCCTCTGTCGTACCGCCATGCAATTGGTACATATCCAAATAATCTGTTTGCAAGCGGGATAAACTGTCGCGCACAGCCTTTTTTATGTAATCCGCAGATGTATCCCACCACCAGCCGTCCTTTCCGTCTTCCCAACGATTTCCTACTTTTGATGCTAAGTAAATATGTCGGCGATGCTGTTTTAATGCAGCTCCAACCAGTTTCTCATTTTCTCCGCGATCATATAAATCCGCCGTATCAAAGTAATTAATACCCGCATCGACTGCAGCATGAATTACTTCCTTTGCTTGTGCCGGATTTTGGGGCAATGACATACAGCCTAAACTCATTTCCGAAATATGCATATCACTCGTGCCTAATTGTCGTTTTTTCATATTTTCTCCTCCGCCATTTGATATTTTAGAAAAGCTCTTACTAATGGTACAATGAATGGAAGCAAGAGAACAAGTGGAGGCATAGTCATGAAAAAATTTGAAGAAAAAACGATTCAATCACAATCTATTTTTACAGGTAAAATCATTTCACTAAAAGTAGATGATGTCACACTTCCAAATGGGAAAACATCAAAGCGCGAAATTATCAATCATCCGGGTGCGGTTGCTGTCATTGCGATTACGGAAAATAAAAAAATTTTAGTCGTTGAACAATACAGGAAAGCGCTTGAACGTTCAATTGTAGAAATTCCTGCAGGCAAGCTGGAACAGGGCGAGAAACCGATTGTGACGGCCCGTCGTGAATTGGAAGAGGAGACAGGCTACACATCCGATGATTTCGAATTCATCCAAGCATTCGCGACTTCACCAGGTTTTGCGGATGAAATTATCCATTTATATGTAGCGAAAAACCTGAAAAAATTAGAGGTTGCCGCACAATTGGATGAAGATGAATTTGTGGAATTGATGGAAATCTCGTTGGAAGAGGCGGAAGCGATGGTTGCGGATGGCCGAATTTTCGATGCCAAAACTGCCTTTGCAGTATTGTGGTTGAAAAATAATTATGCGTTTATATAATTTTGTCAGATGCAGATGCCTTGCTTCTATTAAAGCTAAAAAATTTTGATCAATCTTACAAAAAGAGGGAGCTTGAAACGAATCTCCATTATTCATGCCGGCACGTAAAAAGGCACGACATTTCGGTTGAAGAAAATTAAATCGTTAAGTGTTTACGCATAAGGACAAATTATGTGCATAAGTTGTATGGACAAGGAGGCGTCCAAATGCATAAATACTTATATATCCAGTATACAACGATGATCGTCGTGTGCTTTATTTGTGGGGTAGCATGCTATCAACTATTTCAAATTGAACAAGTGCTGCAAATTATTAAATTTGGTGATCGAAGAATACTCAACATGGAAAAACCCGAGATGCTTTGGAGTGTAGTTCCTTTCATAGTTGCTTTAAGTATTGTATTATTCTTTTCGACACATAAATATTTGCCGCGCATTGCACTTGTTTTTATTGCGATAAAAGTAACATTTTTAGGGTTCAGCTCTGTCTATTTACTCGTACAGCATCAATCCGTAAAACTTTATGCATTTTGGTGGTTTCCGTTCCAGCTCGTATACTGTGTATTGCTGATTGTTCTCTATCAAATTACGAATAAAAATAGTGGAAGGCGTGCATTAAAAAGCGTGATGCCATGGAAAAAAGTAATATTCCTGTTATTTGTGATGTTATTTATTTTTGCTCTAGAAAATTTCGCAATTACTTACTTATTTAAATAATCATTGTCTTGTAATGAGATTTACTCATTTGGTATAATGGAAAGAGTTTAGGAGGGCGTCACATATGGAGAGCCGTATTGATCGAATAAAAAAGCAACTGCATAGTGCGAGCTATAAGCTGACGCCACAGCGAGAAGCAACGGTAGCGGTGTTACTTGAGCATGAGGAAGATCATTTGAGTGCTGAAGATGTTTACTTATTAGTAAAAGAAAAAGCACCAGAGATTGGACTTGCTACTGTATATCGTACACTTGAGCTTTTAACAGAGCTGAAAATCGTCGATAAAATTAATTTTGGTGATGGCGTGTCCCGCTATGATTTGCGTCAAGAAGGCGCGAAGCATTTCCACCATCATTTAGTTTGTATCGAATGTGGCGCAGTAGATGAAATTCAAGAAGATTTACTAGAAGATGTAGAAGAAATTGTGGAGAAACGCTGGAACTTTATCATTAAAGATCACCGCCTGACATTCCATGGCATTTGCTGGCGTTGTCACGATCATGATGACAACACTGGAGACGGCAATGCATAATCTATAATCAAAAAAGGCTGTGCTGAAAGTCAATTGACTTTTCAGCACAGCTTTTTTCCTTATTAACAAGCTTGCTAAATAGACTTTTCCCAGTAATTGCTCGCTCTTTTTTTAGAAAAGGGCAGAAAAAAGGAGACGGGTTAAGCTAATCGTCTCCGCAAATATTCGATTAAGCAGTGGGGTGATGTGCTATAATGACTATTTTTCCTGCATCCAAATCATTTTTTGCCGTAGTATGCTCATGATCGGCTAATCCAAATTCCGTAAGCTGATCGTGAAAATCCTCTGGAGTTGTTTGGAAAAGATTTTTAATCGTCGCGAAAAACCCTTTGTCATCGCCGGATGTTTCTGCCGTTGTTGCAGCATCCACATTGAAAAAGTTGGCGATATCTTCCGCGCGTTTATTACTGTTTGCAAAAACATGGATGTGATCGCGATCATAGCCTTCCGAAACGAATGTTTCAATGACGGATTTTGCCTGTACACCATTTTCTACTGATTTCATAATTGCCACTTGTATACACACTCCTTTTCTGTGAATAATTATGTTATTCCCGTAGTGTCCACAATTAAAACTTTTACGATGTTCATAAATTCACAGGTAAACAAAAAAGGATGCATTAAAAGCGGAAAAACTTTTAATCATCCTATTTGTACTGACCGAAATAATGTTTCCGGACTTATTGTTCTATAAAATCATGCAATTTTTTTATTTCCAAATACTGAATTTGATGGCCGTCGATTTCTTGGATTTTAAATACATAGTTTTCGAAAATAAAAGAATCCTCTATATTCAAATCCGGCATATTCGTAAAGTACCAGCCGCCAATTGTATCGACATTCGGGTTTTCAATCTCTAAATATAATAGCTTTGAAACATCATCGAGCAATACTTTTGAATATACTAAATAATGATCTTCGCCAATTTTGCGAATATCCGGTATTTCATCATCATCAAATTCGTCGCGAATCTCACCGACAAGCTCCTCTAATATATCTTCCACGGTAATCATGCCGCTCGTGCCGCCGTACTCATCCAATAATATCGCAATGTGAATGCGTTTTTTTTGCATAATTTGTAGCAGATTTTGAATCGGTGTCGTTTCAATCGTGCGGATGACGGGATTAATAAAGTCCTCCAGCTTGAATGTAACTGGGTTAATCCGGTTATTCATACCAAGTGTCAAAAAGTCTTTAATGTTTAAAAAACCTAATATATTATCGCGGTCGCCATCGTAAACAGGGTAGCGTGTATAGCGCTCTTCCGAAACTTGCGTCAGCACTTCCTCAAACGTGGCAGTCACATTGAAGCCGACAATATCCGTACGAGGAACCATAATTTCACGGGCGATTTTATCATCAAATTCAAACACATTGTTCACGTATTTTAATTCATTCATATTAATTTCGCCGGATTTATAGCTTTCTGATAAAAGCAGGCGCAGTTCCTCTTCCGTATGGGATAGTTCATGCTCACTCGCGGGCTGCATCCCGAACACCTTTAATAATAAACGTGCGGAACCATTTAATAGCCATATTAAAGGGAACATAAGCTTGTAAAATAGCTGAATCGGTTTCGCGAATGAGAGGGTAATCGCCTCAGCCTTTTGGATGGCAATTGTTTTAGGGGCCAGTTCACCAACGACTACGTGGAAAAATGTTGCTAAAAAGAAGGCTCCCCCTAATGTAAACCAATGAATATAATTTGTGCTAATGCCAATTGATTCGAAAAATGGGTGCAGAATAAATTCAAATGTAGATTCTCCCACCATACCGATGCCCAGCGCTGTCACCGTAATACCCAACTGACATGCTGATAAATATTCATCCAAATGTGAAGTAACATTTTTAGCTGAAAGGGAACCAGGCTTTCCTTCTGCTACTAACTGATCTATACGGGAATGCCGAACTTTTACGATTGCAAATTCAGTTGCAACGAAAAAGGCTGTTAAAGCGATTAAAACCGCGAAAATAATTAAGTTAATGATTGTGGTCAAACAAGCGTCCTACTCGCGAAGTAGAACGTTCACCTCCTAGTTGTTCAAAATTAATAAAAGTGATTGCATAAGGGCAACACTTTCAGGCGACACTTTTTTACGAAGTTTTTGTCGCTCTTTGTCATCCAAATGTTCCATTAAAACGGTCACGTCATGTTCCAGCTTGCGCATTTGCAAACGAATATCCTGAACATCGATTTCTTCGGGCTTATTTTCTGTTGGTGCGAGCAATCGATGTATTTCTTCCAAGCATTTTCCGAGCTTTTTCTGCTCCTCGATCCAGCGAATGCGTTCAATCATTTCTTTATCATAATAGCGATAATTGGATGCCGAACGTTCAACTTTAAGAAGACCCAAATTTGTATAATAATCAATTGTTCGTTTTGTGACGCCTGTTGCAGTCGCAAGCTCCCCAATTTTTAATTTGTCGATCCCAAATTATCACCTCAATCTATAACGTTTTAGTTTCAAGGATAACGTAAATAGTACATTTTGTAAATAAAATCCGATCCTGCTTATTTACAGCTATCATTTATTAGTAGAAAAAATAAATTGGGTGATGGACAATCTTTAACGACGGGGCGTGTGAAATGGTAAAATGAATGTATATATTGCAAGAGGGGCGATTTATTTATGCAAGCTTTAAAAGATTCAATAGATGATTATCTTCATTTCATAAAGGTGGAACGACAGCTTTCGGACAATACATTACAATCCTATAAACGTGATTTGATCGCATATGCACGTCATATTCATGATGAACAACAGTTGAAGGCTTTTCAGGAAGTAGTGCGCGAACATATTTTGCTTTATTTGGATAGTCTGCGGTCATTAGGCAAATCGTCGAAAACTGTTTCGAGGCAAATTTCATCGATTCGCTCTTTTCACCAATTTCTGCTTCGTGAAAAAGTGACAGATCAGGATCCTACCGTGCATTTAGAAATGCCGAAGAAAGAACAAACTTTACCGAAAGTCTTATCAATTGAAGAGATTGACGCACTGCTGACTGCACCGTCCATTGATAAACCCCAGGGCATTAGGGATATTGCCATTTTGGAAATAATGTACGGCACAGGGATGCGGATTAGCGAGCTGATTGAATTAAATTTAGAAGATGTCCATATTACGATGGGCTTTGTCCGTGTATTCGGTAAAGGAGGGAAGGAGCGCATTGTTCCGCTTGGCCGGGGAGCGCTAAAGGCATGTGCAAACTATTTGGAGGAAGCAAGATCCCAGCTTTTGGGGAATGCGCCAAAAAATGATGCGCTTTTCATTACGCAAAGAGGGAAACGATTCACTAGACAAGGCTGCTGGAAAATTATTAAAGACCATGCGGAAACAGCCAACATACCAAAAGAAATAACGCCGCACGTATTGAGGCATTCGTTCGCCACGCATTTAATTGAAAATGGGGCGGATTTGCGTGCAGTCCAGGAGCTTTTAGGCCATGCAGATATATCAACAACACAAATCTATACACATGTAAGCAAAACGCGTTTGTCCGAAGTATATAAACAATTCCATCCGCGCGCATAGGAAAAAATGCGCTAAAAACTAGCCGTAAATAATGTTATACAATTAAGGTTAACAACAAGCGCGAAGTTATAAACTACGTTAATAAAATAAATTCCGTTGATATCGGATGTCTGACCTTTATTTGTTTCGGTATTTTATGTAAAATAGAGAAGAAGAGGAGTGAAAGCATTATGCAACCATTTAAGAAAATACATGTAATCGTAATGGACTCTGTTGGAATCGGTGAAGCGCCGGACGCACATAAGTTTGGCGATGTTGGCTCACATACATTAGGACATATTGCAGAAAAAATGGAAGGCTTAAATATGCCGAATTTGGAGAAAATGGGCTTAGCGAATATCCGCGAGCTAAAAGGCATAAATAAAGTTGAAAAACCTTCAGCATTTTATGGCATGATGCAAGAAGCGTCTGTAGGCAAAGATACAATGACCGGCCATTGGGAAATCATGGGTCTTAACATTGATACGCCATTTAAAGTATATCCGGAAGGCTTCCCTCAAGAGCTGATTGCTCAATTGGAAGAAGCGACAGGTCGTAAAGTGCTTTGTAACTTGCCATATAGCGGAACAGCCGTCATTGATGATTATGGGCAAGAACATATGGAAACAGGTGCATTGATCGTTTATACATCGGCAGACCCTGTTTTGCAAATTGCGGCACATGAAGAAATCATTCCGGTTGACGAATTGTACAAAATTTGTGAAATCGCCCGTGAATTAACGTTACGTCCTGAATTTTTAGTAGGACGGGTTATTGCACGTCCATTCGTTGGGACGCCGGGTAATTTCAAGCGTACGGCAAACCGTCACGATTATGCATTAACACCATTCGGACGTACGACAATGGCTGAAATGAAAGATTCGAATTTGGACGTTATTGCGATCGGTAAAATTTCGGACATCTTTAATGGTGATGGAGTAACAGAAGCGATCCGAACGAAAGATAACACGGATGGCATGGATAAAATGGTGGAAGTCGTTCGGCGTGATTTCCACGGATTAAGCTTTTTAAACTTAGTGGATTTTGATGCAAACTTTGGTCATCGACGCGACCCGATCGGTTATGGCGAAGCATTGGAAGAATTTGATCGTCGCTTGCCGGAAGTTTTGGAAGCGTTAACAGAGGATGATTTGCTGATCATCACCGCGGATCATGGGAACGACCCGACATTCCCGGGTACAGACCATACGCGCGAATATGTTCCGTTAATTGTTTACTCGCCGCGTTTTGAAGTTGGTGCGCATTTACAATTGCGTGAAACATTTGCGGATATTGCAGCGACAATTGCCGACAATTTTAATATTGTGGCACCACAGTTCGGGAAAAGCTTTTTACCGGAACTGAAATAAGGGGGATTCACAAAATGAGAATGGTAGACATTATTGAAAAAAAACGCGATGGTGAAGAGTTGACGACAGAGGAAATCCGCTTCTTTGTCGAAGGTTATACAGAAGGTTCTATTCCGGACTATCAAGCAAGCGCGCTTTGCATGGCTATTTACTTTAAGGATATGACAGATCGCGAACGTGCTGATTTAACGATGGCAATGGTGGAGTCAGGTGATCAAATCGACCTTTCTTCCATTGAAGGTGTGAAAGTGGATAAGCATTCAACTGGCGGTGTTGGCGATACGACGACATTGCCATTAGCCGCAATGGTGGCAGCTGTAGGTGTTCCAGTAGCGAAAATGAGCGGGCGCGGCTTGGGGCATACAGGCGGTACAATCGATAAACTAGAGGCGATTGAAGGCTTCCATGTGGAACTATCAAGCGAAGAGTTTGCAAAACAAGTGAATGAAATCGGGATGGCTGTTATCGGCCAATCTGGCAACTTGACGCCAGCGGACAAAAAGATTTATGCATTGCGCGACGTAACAGGAACGGTTTCAAGCATTCCGCTAATTGCCGGCTCGATTATGTCGAAAAAAATCGCTGCAGGTTCGGATGCGATTGTCCTTGATGTAAAGACAGGTGATGGCGCATTTATGAAGACTGTGGAAGATTCCATTCTTTTAGCGGAAGCAATGGTGAAAATCGGAAATAATGTTGGCCGTAAAACAATGGCGATCATATCGGATATGAGCCAGCCTTTAGGCTATGCAATCGGGAATGCACTTGAAGTTCAAGAAGCGATCGATACATTAAAAGGTAAAGGACCTGCAGATTTAAACGAGCTTTGCTACACATTAGGCTCCCAAATGGTTGTTTTAGGCGGTAAAGCAGAGACGATCGTGGAAGCGCGCAAAATGCTCGAGGAAGTTGTAGCAAATGGGGCAGCATTGGATGTACTGAAAAAATTTATCGCTGCACAAGGCGGAGACGCTTCTGTAGTAGACGAACCTTCCCGCTTGCCACAAGCAAAATTCAAGTTTGACGTTCCGGCAAAACAAGCTGGATACATTGCGAAAATCGAAGCGGATGATATCGGCACCGCTGCAATGCTTTTAGGTGCGGGGCGTGCAACGAAGGAATCGGAAATTGATTTGGCGGTAGGCCTTGTCTTACGCAAAAAAGTGGGCGACAAAGTAGAAGAAGGCGAATCGCTTATGACGATTCATGCCAACACGGAAAATGTCGACACAGTGCTGGAGAAAATTTATGCACATATATACATTTCTTCAGAAAAAGTGGAAGCGCCGAAATTAATCGAAGCAATCATTACGAAATGACGGCATGACAAGCCTTTTGCAGTCCAAAATGGATTTGCAAAAGGCTTTTTTTTCCTTTAAAAAATTTATAAATATGGTAAAATATGAATGAAATTACTATTATACGTACGGAAAACGCTGCATGAAGAATAATTGGAGAAGAAGGGATTATATGCAAGTTAAATGGTCCGGGAGATTTGAAGGCTATTCATTTGCCCATTTTAAAAAGGATTTATTGTCGGGGACGATTGTGGGGATCATCGCAGTCCCGCTGGCTATGTCCTTTGCCATTGCTTCAGGGGTCAAACCAGAATATGGCATTTACACGGCGATTATTGCGGGGATTCTAATTTCTTTGATAGGCGGCTCAAAATTCCAGATAGGTGGTCCGACCGGCGCATTTGTACCAGTATTGCTCGGTATCGTATTAGTATATGGCTATGAAAACTTGCTCATCGCCGGATTAATGGCTGGAATCATGCTGCTGTTAATGGGGATATTCAAGTTGGGAACGTTGATCAAATTTATTCCAAGGCCGGTTACAGTAGGCTTTACCGCGGGGATTGCGGTAATAATTTTTACAGGGCAAGTGGGGAACTTTTTAGGATTGTCGAATATGGAGCAGCATGAGAAATTTCATATGAATTTGCTCGAAATCAGCTCGAATATGAATACGATCAATTTTTATAGCGTGCTTGTCGCAATGGTTTGTTTGGCGATGATCCTTATCACACCGAAAATATTGCCAAAAGTTCCGGGGGCGCTTGTAGGGATTGTCGTTTCATCAATTGTGACGGTTTTGTTTTTGCGAGGGCATGTCGCGACGATTGGCTCTACATATGGGGCGATCCCAAATACATTGCCGCAGTTTCAAGTTCCTGATATTACATTCGAGCAGGTTTATTTGCTGCTAGGTCCCGCTTTTGTTATTGCCATGCTCGGCGGGATTGAATCATTGCTGTCGGCGGTTGTCGCTGACGGCATGACAAACAGTAAACATCATAGCAACCGTGAGCTTATCGGACAAGGTGTTGCAAATATTGTTACACCATTTTTCGGAGGGATTCCTGCTACGGGAGCCATTGCGCGAACAGCCACAAATATTAAAACAGGGGCAACTTCGCCGATGTCAGGTATTATCCATGGTCTATTCGTTTTATTAACATTGTTATTGCTTGCACCGCTCGCTGTCCATATACCGCTTGCCAGTTTGGCGCCTGTGTTAATGATCGTTGCGTGGAATATGAGTGAACGTCATCATTTTTTGCATATACTGAAATTAAAATCCGGCGATTCTCTTGTGCTTGCCATAACATTTTTACTAACCGTATTTACGAGTTTGACATTCGCAGTGGAAGTTGGACTTGTTTTGGCTGTTGCGCTATTTGCAAAACGTATGAGTGAAATGCTCGTCGTTTCAAAGGTGCTGCCCAATTTAGAGAAGGCAGACGGGAAATTGCAGCCTCAAATGGTTTCCGATACACATGATTGTCCGCAAATTAGCGTTTATACGATAGAAGGTGCGCTATTTTTTGGTGCAGCTCAAACATTTGAGCAAATGATATTGAATACGATTCATTATCGTCCCGATGTTTTCATTATCCGGTTAGGGAAAGTGCCTTATATTGATTCGACAGGAGAAGAATATTTTCGCAATATCGTGCAAAATTTTAAATCGAACGGGGGCGAAGTTTTTGTCACTGGTGTGCAGCCTGCCTTAGAGGAAATGCTGAAACGCAGCGGCTTGCATAATTTAATAGAAGAACGAAATTTTTATATGTCGACAGGTGATGCGATCACGGCTGCATTTCAGCATATTAGCTTGGAAAGATGCATTGGCTGCAAGCATTTCGCGTTTAAGGAATGTCAGCTTCTTTCAAAAGGCGAGCAACTCCCGAAAAGCGAAGTGGCCAGGGAGCAGAAGCAATTAGTCGGAACTAATGTGTAATAGGCTGGCATATTTTGAACTATGAATATGTGATGAGAGACTGAGCGGAAAGTTTAACTTTCTACTCAGTCTCTTTTTTTCTTGCTATGAATGATTAAAAATGGCATGTGCTACCTATACTAAAAACAGTTGTCGCAGCAGCACTACTTTTAACGAATGAACACTAGTTTTGTCAGCTGGATAGGAAATTTTTCGAACTTGCCGAATTTGCATGCAAGAAGGAGGCGATGTAGGTGAGTTTTAATTTAACTATGTATCCAAATGATGTATTGATTGTCCAACTTTTCGGTGAACTGGATCATCACGAAACAGAAAAAGTGAGAACACATATATCGAAGGCAATTTTACAAGGCAATGTAAAGCTGCTCGTTTGGAACTTAGAGCATTTACATTTTATGGACAGTTCCGGTGTAGGGTTAGTGCTTGGCAGAATGCGAGAACTCCGAGCTGTCGATGGGCAAACCATTTTATTGAATCCATCAAAAACGATGCAAAAAATATTTCAATACTCCGGGTTAGGCAGTTTCATACAATTTGCATCTGAACAGCAAGTTATTTTACACAGCGAGGGGGATTGTCAATGGATAACGAAATGACGCTAACTTTTTTGGCGCGCAGTGAAAATGAAGGGTTGGCACGAATTGCGGTTACAAGCTTTATGGCGCAGCTCGACCCGACAATAGAAGAGCTTTCGGAATGTAAAACGATCGTATCAGAAGCTGTATCGAATGCCATCATTCATGGCTATGCAAACAATCCAAATGGGGTGATTACTGTCCATGCGGTTCGTTACGGAGCTGAAATTAGCGTGACGATTAAAGATGAAGGCTGCGGCATCGAAAATATCGAACAAGCACGTGAACCTTTATATACGACAAAGCCGGAGCTAGAACGTTCGGGAATGGGCTTCACGATTATGGAAAGCTTCTCAGACTTTTTGCAGGTAGAATCCATGGTCGGACAAGGCACAATCGTAACATTTACGAAACAAATTTTGCCGGTGGGGACACTCGTGACATAACGAAATAAGGGGATGGGGAACATAGAACAGTCATCTGAAACGTTATTAACACAGGCGTATATGCGCGAGCTAATCGCAAAGTCACAAGCTGGCGATCAAGTTGCGAGAAAAACGATGATTGAAGGAAACACTAGACTTGTTTGGTCTATCGTTCAACGCTTTGCATCAAGAGGTGTTGAACTCGAGGATTTGTTTCAAATAGGCTGTATCGGCTTAATGAAGTCAATTGACAAATTTGATTTGTCCTATGAAGTGAAATTTTCCACATATGCAGTGCCGATGATTATCGGTGAGATCCAACGCTTCCTAAGAGATGATGGCATGGTGAAGGTAAGTCGTTCTATACGTGAGCTGAATTTTAAAATTCGGCATGTAACAGATGATTATTTGAAAACAAACGAAAAACCCCCTTCCATTGCAGAGCTGGCCGATATGCTGCAAGTGTCGCAAGAGGATATTTTATTGGCATCAGATGCGATGCGCGACCCTGCAAGCTTGCATGACCAGCTATTTGAAAATGATGGGGATTCGATTACATTGATGGATCAAATGCGGGACGATAAATCCGAGTTGGCGTTTGATTACGTGCCATTGAAGGATATGCTGAAACGATTAGGAAAGCGGGAGCAGTCCATCATTTATTTTCGATATTATTTGGATTTGACCCAAACTGAAATCGCGGAACGGCTCGGTATATCGCAAGTGCAAGTATCGAGGCTGGAAAAGAAGATTTTGGCGCAATTGAAAACATGGATGGACTTATCAAATATGAGTAAGCCGGTGAACAAATGACAAATCAGCTTTTTACATCTAAGGAAATTGCAGAAGGGTTTTTACAATCACAATTCCAGCCGGAAAAAACATTTGATCTTTGTATTAAGGAAATAACGATCAAGAATCTGCCGGCCTTAACGGTATATGTGAGCGGTCTCATCAATGGGGAAAGCTTGACGGAAATCCTAGCTAATCTACAATGGGAGCAAGAAGAAGACATTACGGATGAGCAGGAATATTTTCATGCCCATTTCAATTATTTTGGGGTAGACGAAGCGAAATCAATCGAGGATTTTATGCTCGGTATTTTAAGCGGAAGGGTAGGATTCGTCACAAAAAGCGGCTTTTGCTATTTAGCTGAATTCCGCAATTATCCTGGACGCAACCCTGAAGAGCCCGATAATGAAAAAGTCATTCGCGGCTCAAGAGATGGTTTTGCGGAAAATATTATACAAAACACGGCATTGATACGCCGAAGATTGCGAAGCGAAAAGCTAAGGTTTGAAATGTACCATGTTTCGACATATGGCAAAACTGACGTCGTTATTTCTTATATGAGCGATTTAGTCAATGAGTCACATTTGCATTGGCTGATTGAACGGCTTCATCAAATTAAGCATGATGGGCTGACGATGAGCGATAAATCGTTGGAGGAATGGCTGTTCAAGCAGAAATTCCATCCATTGCCTTTCGTTCGTTATACAGAGCGGCCGGACATTGTAGCAGCACATATATTGGAAGGACATATTGCGATTCTTGTCGATACATCGCCGTCGGTTATGCTTATTCCGGTTACGATGTTCCATTTACTGCAGCATGCTGAGGAATACCGGCAAGCACCATTAGTTGGTACAATGATGCGTTTACTGAGATTTGGAGCGGTGTTTTTAAGTTTTGTGCTGCTGCCTTTTTGGTATTTGCTTGCCACGAATCCCGAGCTTCTCCCTAAAAGTTTGGCGTTTATAGGCTTAAGTGAAAAAAGTGAAATACCGCTGTTTCTGCAAATACTGATCGCAGATATCGGAATAGAATATTTACGGATTGCCGCGATTCATACGCCGACACCATTATCAACGGCAATGGGGTTGATTGCGGGGATTATCATCGGCCAAATTGCGATCGACGTCGGGTTATTTTCAAGCGAAGTTGTATTATATACAGCGGTTACGGCAATCTTCACATTTGCGATACCGAATTATGAGCTGAGCATTTCCGTGAAAGTGTTCCGTCTATTGCTTTTATCGGCAACAGCGTTATTTGGCATAAATGGGTTCTTTATCGGAGTATTCCTGCTTTTCACTTATTTATGTTCGCTAAAGCCGATGAATGTCCCGTATTTATGGCCGCTCGTTCCGTTTTTCCCGAAAGCGTTTTTCCGTGTCATTATTCGTACGCCGATGTCAGAGGATGCACTAAGACCGTTTGTAGTCGGCGCGAAACAGCGAAAACGGGCATGAACACACATTGCATGAGCGTGTCTCCTATGTTAAAGTTCTCATATGATATTTTGTGATTTTTGAGAATATTAGCGCGGATAAGCTAAAGTTAGGGGAGAACACAATGCACTTATACGGAACACAACAAATTAATGACCAAGGCCATTTGACAATTGGCGGAGTTGATACGATTGAACTTGCAAAAAAATATGGTACACCATTATTCGTTTATGATGCGGCACTCATTCGTAAACGTGCACGCGGCTTCATCGATACTTTTGAAAAGCTAGGTGTACCAGCGCAAGTCGCGTATGCATCAAAAGCATTTGCATGCGTCGCGGCATATCAATTGGCAGCACAGGAAAATCTATCGCTGGATGTCGTGTCGGGCGGCGAGCTTTTCACAGCTATTAAAGCAGGATTCCCGGCAGAGCGAATCCATTTCCACGGCAACAATAAATCAATGGCTGAACTTGAGTTGGCATTTGAAACAGGCATCGGATGTATCGTAGTCGACAATTTTTATGAGATTTCTTGCATTAAGCAATTAGCACAACAAAAAAAACGAAAAATGAAAATTCTACTGCGTGTAACACCGGGTGTTGAAGCACATACACATGATTTTATTACGACGGGCCAGGCGGATTCAAAATTTGGCTTTGACTTAAACAATGGACAAGCTGATGAGGCATTTAGGCAAGTAGCAATCGATGAATACATCGAGCTATTAGGCTTACATTGCCATATCGGCTCCCAAATTTTTGAAACAGAAGGCTTCAGTTTGGCGGCGGGCAAAGTAATGCAGAAAATGGGAGCGTGGAAAGAACAACATGGCTTTGAAACGCAAGTTTTAAACTTAGGCGGCGGCTTTGGCATTCGTTATACAGAAGAGGACAGACCACTTGAGCCACATGAATATGTAGCGGATATGATTCGAACAGTGCAAGCCGAAAGTGCCGAACTCAATATGGCGATGCCGGAAATTTGGATTGAGCCAGGTCGTTCTTTAGTAGGAGACGCAGGTACATCACTTTATACAATTGGTTCACAAAAAACAGTGCCTAGTGTGCGAGAATATATTGCAGTTGATGGGGGAATGAGCGATAATATACGCCCCGCACTATACGATGCAAAATATGAAGCGATTATTGCCAACAAAGCAAATGACGCAAAAACTAGTACATATACTGTTGCGGGCAAGCTATGTGAGTCAGGGGATAAACTCATTGTTGATGCGGCATTGCAAAAGGCTGAAACAGGTGATATATTAGCGATGTTCTGTACAGGCGCATATGGTTATTCCATGGCATCAAACTACAACCGGATTCCAAGGCCTGCTGTTGTATTCGTTGAAAATGGCGAACATCAATTAGCCATTAAACGCGAAAGCTATGAGGATCTTGTCATAAATGATCTGCCGTTAACATTAAAAAAAGGGTGAATAATCGTTGAAATTATCGAAGCAAGCAAAATGGGGTATCGGCCTGCTACTTGGGATTACTGTTTGGTCGCTCATTTTTATCTACATTATCAGTCCGCTAATTTATCAATTTACAAACTAGTATAAGTGCCTTTTACAATCAATTACGCCTTGGGGTAATTGTGTTAGAATGCGAATTTGTGACATTCGTCGGAGGCTTTAGCTTCTTTCAGCCAGTGCTTGAACACAGGCTGAAAGAAGTTAAACATTGGAAAATTGTGTTATTGCAATTCGTTCAATCTTTTGATAGGATTTGCAATGGTAGAATTGAGGGAATGTGAAAATGTTAGTTCGATATAAAAAAGCACTTGAAAAAATCGCAATGGGATTAATTTCGTTAATGCCGCAGGAAAAAGACATTAAACGCTTAATGGAAACCATTCAACAATATGACCAAAATGAAAATTGGACACTGTATTTATGGAAAAAGGGTGATGAATATGTAGGGACGGTAGGGATTGTGGAAGAAGAGAAGACCGCGATCATTCAACAT
The DNA here is from genome assembly GCF_051967575.1 of Solibacillus silvestris. Taxonomy (NCBI): domain Bacteria; kingdom Bacillati; phylum Bacillota; class Bacilli; order Caryophanales; family Caryophanaceae; genus Solibacillus; species Solibacillus silvestris. The sequence continues at coordinate 91,074 of NZ_JBQCJW010000002.1, read as the reverse complement.
ATTACCGTTATACCATCCTACCGCGGAGAAGGTGTCGCATTGGAGATGCTACAAGAGCTTCAGGACATGGGATATGAACATATTCAGGCAAACGATGATACAAGTGCATTTGTCCAAAAATGTATACCTATATTAAAAGAAGCAGACTAGCTTATAGTCGGCTTCTTTTTTTAAATTCTCTTGCTTCGAGTATTTCTGAACGATCCCGAAGCATATGTTTATTGAAAATAAAGTGCGGATCCAATGGGGGGAGCAATTTTATTTTATCTTCCACGGATTTTAGCAGCTTCCCGTTTTCAATAGGAAGTGAAAAGCGGGTAAATGGTGTATTTGCCTCTATTTTTTGCAGATGCAATTTCATTGTCGGATGCAATTCTTCCAAATCGACGAAATCGAAGAACTCGCTTTCCCTATTATGTTCAAAGTTTGAAATGGCTTTGCCCAACATACGCTTTGCACCAGAAAAGTTTCCCCGTCTCCAATGATACATACCCGTCGCAAGCTGTACATAGCCTACGAGCGGGTGGAGCTTTTGGCTTGGGGCAATTTCCTTCCAGTATTCCTCTAAAACTTCATGGCATTCAAAATAGTCATCATTGCCATTAAAATATGCGCAATAATCGACAAACAGTGGATGAAACAAAGGATGCATTGTGGTCACCTTTCCTCTATACTTATTTAAGTAGGTTCTGCGGTATTTTGTTGAATCATGGCGAATTTAATGATAGGCAGAACGGATTTTTAATCATAGCGCAAATTACATGAAAAAGATAATTTTCGACTTAAACGAAACAGGTGGTATTTTATGTCTTATGAAGTAAAGCTAGATGCCTTTAGCGGACCTCTAGATTTATTATTGCATTTAATTCATCGCTTGGAAATTGATATATACGATATTCCTATGGCAGAGCTGACGGAGCAGTATATCGATCATATTCATGCGATGCAAACATTGGAATTAAATGAAGCAAGTGAATATTTGGTTATGGCGGCGACATTGCTGGCGATTAAAAGCCGCATGCTCATCCCGATTAACGAAGGCGAGATTGAAGCAGGGGAAATAGAAATCGATGAAGTCGATCCGCGCGAAGAGCTTGTCGCGCGTTTAATCGAATATAAAAAATATAAAGAGGCAGCCGTACAACTACAGGAATTGGAAAGTGAACGAGGGCAAGTATTCACGAAAGCGCCGGCGGACTTATCCGAATATATGCCGGATGAGCAGTTAGCGCTTTTCGATCAAAACGTGAATGTATACGATATGTTAAGCGCATTTCAGAAGCTGATGCGACGCAAACAATTGAAAAAGCCATTAACGACTCGAATTGCTAGACAAGAAATATCATTGAAGGAGCAAATGCGCTCCGTTGTATCGATCATAAAAAATGCAGGTGGAAAAGTAATGTTTTCACAGTTATTTGATGTCGAGGATAAACCGATGCTCGTTTTAACCTTTCTGACATTATTGGAGCTGATGAAGCGCCAAGTCATTTTTGTCGAGCAGCAAAATAATTTTGATGATCTGTCTGTGTTACTGCAAAAGGAGGAAATTGGCGATGAATTCGAACAAATTAATGAGCCGGATTGAGGCACTGCTATTCGTGGCCGGTGATGAAGGTATGACAGTAAAACAACTAGCACAATATATAGAAGTGGAAACGATGGATATTGAGGCGGGATTAAGTGAGCTCCAATCTCAATACAATGAAGAGGAGATGCGCGGCATTACATTGAAACAGCTTGCTGGTACATATCAATTAACAACAAAGCCAGAAGTGGCCGACACGCTGAAAAAATTGATCGAAAATCCGACAAATCAAGTATTGACCGCAGCCTCTTTGGAAGTTTTGGCAATTATTGCGTATAAGCAGCCGATCACGCGCGCTGAAGTTGAAGATTTGCGGGGCGTAAAAAGTGAGCGTCCTATAGCGACACTTGTTTCACGTGCGCTTGTACAGGAAGTAGGAAGGGCAGAGGGAACAGGTCGGGCAATCTTATACGGGACGACAAAAGAGTTCTTAAATTATTTTGGTTTGAAAAGTATAAATGAACTGCCGCCATTGCCTGAAGAAATCGATCAGGAAGATGAACAGCCTACAGATTTATTTTTAACGAAGTTCCAAGAAACATTTAACCAAAATTAAAGGAGTGGCTTTTTGAGAAAGTGGTTTGTTTCTGTCGTTGTTTTATTCGTATTATTTGGCACCCCCGTGAAAATGGATGCCGCGTATAACAGCTATGTTGTCATTGATGCGGAAAATGGTCGCACATTAATGGGCGCGAATGAGCATGCACGCCTGCCGATCGCAAGTTTAACGAAAATTTGGACCGCTTTAATTGTATTGGAGAATAGCGAGCTCTCAGATGAGGTAGTGGTTTCAAAGGAAGCTGCGATGATGGAAGGCTCGTCGATATACTTGATGGAGAATGAAACCTATACAATTGACTATTTACTCCATGGCCTGATGATGCAATCTGGAAATGATGCGGCTGCTGCACTGGCGGAACATGTTGGTGGATCTGTAGAAGGCTTTGTTCGGCTAATGAATGAAAAGGCACAGCTTTATCAATTACATGAAACAACCTTTACAAATCCAACAGGGCTGCACAATGAAGCTCATCTCTCCTCTGCCTACGATACGGCCAGAATGCTTCAAATTGCGATGCTGCACCCGCAGTTCAAGAAAATAGCGTCAACAAAGCAATTTTCGGATGGCAGGCAATGGAAAAATAAGCATCGACTTATGCATGAAAATGCAGGGGCTGTTTCTGGAAAAACAGGGTATACGAAAGTGGCTGGACGAACACTCGCGACTTATTTTGAACGGGAACAAAAATCATTTGTAGTTGTTACAATAAATGAAGGGAATGATTGGAATGTCCACCGGAACTTAGCGGATATTATCGATCAGAACTTTGAACAGCAAATAATTGTGAAAAAAGGGAAATATGCAGCGAACGGACTTTCCATCGAGCTGGATGAACCGATTAAAATGCTACTTCATAAAAAGGAGCGTCCAAATTTTCAGCATATCGTCAAAGTATCGCGTTTAAAGGATTCAAGACGGGGTGCATGGCTGCTGTATGCAGATGATGTGCTCATTAAGACTAAACTTGTGACAGTAAAATAAGGCTGCTTATTGTCAAAAAAGTGAAATACCTTTAATAAATAACAAAAATATGCCATAATTTCTATTCGTTAAGGAATTATTCTTGCTCGTATTGTGGATAACTAGTCAACTAATTTTCTCAACGTTTATTATGCTGAAAAACAGGACCTCGAGCTATTCGGGGCTGAACAGGCGTTTTTGGCAATATTTAAATAAAAGTGCAAAGACCGAATGCTGAAGAAGCATGCGTCTTTGCAGTTTATCAATCAATGAGGTGAACTTATGGAAAGATTACAAAAAGTAATTGCCTATGCAGGTGTTGCGTCACGACGTAAAGCGGAGCAATTAATCGTGGAAGGCAAAGTAAAAGTGAATGGAACAGTTGTTAAAGAATTGGGGACAAAAGTGTCGAATTCAGACACGATTGAAGTAGAAGGCGTAAAATTGGAGAAAGAAGATAAAGTATACTTCCTGCTATATAAACCGCGTGGCTATATTTCAGCAGTGACAGATGATAAAGGTCGTAAAACTGTTACAGATATTTTTAAAAAGCATGTACACCAGCGCATTTTCCCTGTAGGACGCTTGGATTATGATACGACGGGGCTATTGCTCTTAACGAATGACGGCGAATTTTCCAACTTAATGACACATCCGAAATTCAAGATCGACAAAACTTATATTGCCCGTGTGAAGGGTGTTCCAACAAAGCAAGGTTTAATGAAGCTCCAAAGTGGCATTAAGCTGGAAGATGGGAAAACAGCCCCTGCTAAAGTAAGCATGACGAGTTTTGATGAAAAGGCGGGCAAAGCAATTTGCGAAATCACGATTCATGAAGGACGTAACCGGCAAGTGAGACGCATGTTTGAAGCGATTGGCACACCGGTCGTAAAGCTAAAACGCGAACGCTTTGCTTTTTTGGATTTAACAGGTCTTTCTCCTGGCGAATACCGTCAATTAACGAAGCATGAGGTTAAGCTGTTACGTGTGTTGGCAGAAACAGGGAAAATAGATTACAACAATTAGATAGTGGAAACGTTCATAAATCATTCATAATTAAAAGAATTTTTAATTTGTATTTATTTGCTATAATAGGCAACAGCAGTTGCTGAAAAGGAAGGGGGTTTTTTGTTTGGAAAAAAAGAAAAAACGTTCTGTTACACGCGGCATTATTCTAGCAATTTTAGCAATAGCGATAGGTTATACGGTTTACGCTGCCGTGACGAAGGATAAAATAGAAATTGTCCAAGCTGGTGCAGAGGCGCCTGATTTTGAAGTAGTAGATTTAGACGGAGAAAAACACAGATTGAAAGATTACGATGGAAAGGGAGTCGTACTGAATTTCTGGGGCACATGGTGTGAGCCTTGTGAACGCGAATTCCCTGCAATGACGCGTCAATATGCGGAATTTAAAAACCAGGATGTTCAAATTATTGCCGTTAACTTCGCACAATCGGATTTCGAAGTAAAAAAATACGTGTCGAATATGGGGATGACGTTCCCGGTTGCGATCGATAAAACGAAAAGTGTTTTTACTGCCTATAATATTGGCCCCCTGCCTACATCGATTTTCATTAAGCCGGACGGTACAATAGACCGTATTATAACTGGAGAAATGACCGAAAAAGAAATTGTGCAATATATGGAGTCAATAAAGCCGGAATAGGAGTTTTTACGCTATGAATAAAATACTTTGTGAATGCGGGCATGAAAATCCTGAGGGCACGAACCTCTGCCAAAAATGCGGTTCTCCATTGACAGCGGAGGAGAAAAGCAAAAAGATTGCAGACATGCGCTATGAAGGAACGGCCATTCGTTCAAAAACTTACAATAAGTCGATTGTTGATAAAATCTGGAATTTCTTTTCAAGTGTGAAAGTCGGAATTTCGCTCATCATCATAAATTTAATAGCAGCATCCATTGGTACGATTTTGCCTCAGGAATTTTACGTCAGTGTAGCAACGGACGCTGAAAAAGAGAAGTACTATTCAGATGTATATGGCTGGTTCGGTGAAATATACTATGCGTTAGGTTTATCGGATCTTTATTCGTCCTTATGGTTCCAATTACTTGTATTAATGTTAGGCGTGTCCATCATTATTGCAAGTATTGACAGAGGTATTCCATTACATAAATCTTTAAAAAATCAACGCGTCAAGCGACATACGAGCTTTATGAAACGCCAACGCGTCATTAGTGAAGGCGAGCCTGGAGAAAACCAGGAGCAGACATTGCAGATTGCAGAACAAAAGTTAAAAGATTTAAAGTACAATGTTCGACGTGAAGATAATTCGATTTTAGCCGAGCGCGGGCGTTTTTCACGTTATGGAGCTTACGTAAACCATGTTGGATTAATCGTATTTTTAATCGGTGTCATGCTTCATTTAGTGCCAGGTTTTTATGTCGATGAATCGATGTGGCTGCGGGAGGGCGAAACACGCGCAATACCAGGAATGGACGGCTACTTCTTAAAAAATGATAAATTCATATTGGAAACATACGACAATGACCCGCAAGGAGAGCAAATTAAGCAGGGGATTAATGTCGTCGCAAAAAATTACCAAACAGATGTCACATTATATAAGCAACAAGATAATGCTGTTCCAGGTCAAGCTGAAAATTTAGAGGAAGTGATGCAATACGGCATCCGCGTCAATCATCCGTTAAAGCATGAAGGCTACGGCATTTATCAAATGGACTTCCGTCTAAACGAAATAAAAACAATGATTTTTGATCTCACGCATAAAGAAACTGAGGAATCTCTTGGACAAGTAAGCATCGATTTAACAAGCCCTCAGGAAGAATATGCATTGGAAAATGGTACGAAAGTGGAATTGCTTGGCTTCTACCCGGATTTTTCCGGATTTAAAGAAGGTGTACCGCAAACTGCGACACAAACACCTAATAATCCTGCCTTTATTTTTAAAATGATTACTCCGGAAAAACCTGAAGGAGAAACAAGCTTTGTAGCCATCCAGCAAACGTTGGAGCCTGAAGGGGAAAACGTATATAAAATGAAGTTTTCCAATGTTGAGACACGGAATATGTCAGGCTTAATGGTCCGCTATGATCGCACTATCCCGATTTTATTTGTTGGTGGAATTATCTTTATGATTGGTGTGGCGATCGGCTCGTATTGGAATCATCGCCGAATTTGGATTGAGCAGCTGGCTGACGGAACGATTCGTTTGGCTGCACATACAAATAAAAACTGGTTTGGCATGAAGAAAGATTTGGATGCGTTAACAAAACACGCCCATTTACCTCAATACGTAGATCAGCAAGAATCAGAAAACAGTGAAAATGCTGAAACAGAAAAGGATGGTAAAACGTCATGAGTTTAATCGATTTAAGCGGTTATTTACTGTATGCTGCATTCATTTGTTATTTAATCGGCACATTCCTTTTTGCGGGTGCCATTAAAGAGAAAAATGATACAGCTGCAAGCCGTGCAGACAAATACGGCAAATTGGCGATCGTCATTACAATCATCGGTTTTGCTGCACAGTTAGGGTATTTCATTACACGATGGATTTATACAGGACATGCACCTGTGAGCAATATGTTCGAATTCACGACAGCGTTCGGCATGTTCATCGTATTATCATTCATCATCATTTACTTTATGTATAAAGTTTCGGCACTAGGCGTCGTGGCATTGCCGATTGCGCTGCTTATCATCGGCTATGCTTCGATGTTCCCGACTGAGGTAAGCCCGCTAGTACCGTCATTGCAAAGTCATTGGCTGACGATACATGTAATTACGGCGGCATTAGGTCAATCGATTTTCGGGATCAGTGCAGTAGCGGGTCTTATTTACTTGCTGAAAAATGTGAATATGGATGTCCGGTCAAAAGAGAGTTTTTGGCTGGAAACGGTTATGTATTGCTGTGTATTAGTCGTAGGTTTCGTAGCGGCGACTGTTACATTCAATGTAATGGACTATGAAGCGAAATTTGAATATGTCGATACATTGGACCAAGCAAGCACGACAACATATATGATGCCACCTATTTTCGGCATGAATGAATCTGCAGGGCTTTCAGAAGATCGTATGACACCATTCGTGGAGCTGCCTGCACTTATTGATGCCCGAAAATTAACGACGGTTGTATGGTCGATTGTATTCGGTACGATCATCTATATTTTAATTCGTCTCGTCTTCAGAAAGAAGGTGGCAAAAATGTTCCAGCCATTAGTGAAACGTGTGAATTCGACATTAATGGATGAAATTGCATACCGTTCGATTTTAATTGCGTTCCCAATCTTCACGCTGGGCGCACTGATTTTTGCGATGATTTGGGCGCAAAAAGCATGGGGGCGCTTCTGGGGCTGGGATCCAAAAGAAGTATGGGCACTTATTACATGGCTGTTTTATGCCGCATTTCTGCACTTGCGCTTATCAAAAGGGTGGGAAGGTAAAAAGACTGCCTGGCTTACGGTTATCGGTTTCCTGATTATTTTATTCAATTTAGTAGTTGTAAACCTTGTTATTGCAGGATTGCACTCTTACGCATAATATGAACGTTAAATGTATAAATAATACAGTTTCTTCTAGTGTGCGAAAAAATTATCAAAATATCATAAATTTAGAAAAGTTCTGCCATTTCGGTTGAGCTTTTCTTTTCAATTGACTACTAAAAAGGTACAATAGAGAAGAGAAATAGAGTTTTGAAAGGGGCAACACCAGTGTCTGAAAATATTTCTGTATTAATTGTTGATGATGAGGATCGTATTCGCCGTTTATTAAAAATGTATTTAGAACGTGAAGGCTATATGGTAGAAGAAGCTGAAAACGGCGAACAAGCACTTTCAATGGCACTAGAAAAAGATTATCATTGTATTTTACTGGATATTATGATGCCTGAAAAAGACGGCTTGGAAGTTTGTGCAGAGCTGCGTGAAAAGAAAACAACACCAATCATATTATTGACTGCAAAAGGCGAAGAAGCAAACCGTGTACAAGGGTTTGAACTTGGAGCAGATGACTATATTGTCAAACCATTCAGTCCGCGTGAAGTCGTGCTTCGCGTAAAAGCGATTTTACGTCGTTCGGCTGTATTTTCACCTGTATCAAATGCTTCTTCATCCAAGGATTTAGTCGTATTCCCGCACTTAACAATTGACCATGATGCACACCGTGTCACAGCTGACGGTACGGAAGTGAATTTAACGCCGAAAGAGTATGAATTGCTGTACTTTTTGGCGAAATCTCCCGATAAAGTGTTCGATCGTGAACAGCTATTGAAAGAAGTATGGCATTATGACTTCTTCGGTGACCTGCGTACAGTAGATACACATGTTAAGCGTTTACGCGAAAAATTGAATCGCGTCTCTGAAAATGCGGCTAAAATGATTGTAACCGTTTGGGGTGTAGGCTATAAATTCGAGGTTGTAAATGATTAAAATAGCAACAAGCATTGTCGGGAAGCTGTGGGTAACCATTTTGCTTCTCGTTTCATTTGTCCTGTTTATTTTCACGATTTTCATGCTGGAGTTTTTGGAGAAATATCATAATGAACAATCTGAAATTTCGCTTAGACAAACTGCCGCGGCTATCGCAAGCATAGTGGACGAAGACGAATTGGATGATATACAATTTGCGATTATTTCGGAATTACTGACAGAGACGACGAATGTGCTCATAGCGAAAAATTCAAACGAAGTCTTATATTCAATGCAAGAGGGCGTTAACAAAGAGGATATACAGCAAAACATCATTTCGAGCAAAGCGTTTGAACAAGTATACGCATCAAAAGAGCCGATCGTAAAAGAGCTTGTATTGCCGTCGAACAGAGACCAAAACAAAAAATCGAAATATATCGTCCTCGGCTTTCCTCTAAAAAGCGAGGAAGAACTGCACGGGGCAGTATTCATATACAAAAATCCTGACGCCCTGCACCAAACAAGTAATGAGACGACTAAAATCGTCTTTTTGGCAGCGGCGATCGCGTTCGTGCTGACAACTATTTTTGCCTTTTTCCTTTCTTCCAAAATTACGCTGCCATTACGCAATATGCGGGAACACGCGTTTGAATTGGCGAAAGGGCGCTTTGATTCGAAGCTTGAAACGAAGCAAAATGACGAAATCGGCCAGTTGGCAGTAGCCTTTAACCAAATGGGACGCCAATTAAAGCACCATTTGGAAGTGATTAATCAGGAAAAAGAACAGTTATCCAGCATTTTAACATCGATGACAGATGCTGTTATTACATTCAACCGCGATAAAACAATTTTGGTCAGTAACCCGCCGGCGGAACGTCTGCTGCAAAAGTGGTTTGTCGCAAAAGGTTTGGATAGCTCAAAGCCGATTCCGGTGGAGCTTTATCAAATGCTTGACCACGTATTAAGCTTTGAAGATCAATTGGATGAAGAACTTGAAATGGGCAAATCCTATTATAGTATTACGATCAGTCCTCTATATAGCGGCGAATCGATTCGCGGGGCGGTAGCTGTTATACGCGACAAAACAGAAGAAACGAAGCTGGAAAAGCTAAAATCGGATTTCATCGCCAATGTTTCGCATGAGCTCCGTACGCCGATTGCGATGCTTCAAGGATATTCCGAGGCGATTATCGATGGTGTCGTCACAACAGAAGAAGATCGCAATGATATGATCCGCGTCATTTATGATGAATCTCAGCGCATGAGTCGTCTTGTCACAGATTTACTTGACTTGGCACGTATGGAATCTGGGCATATGCGTCTATATAAAGATGAAGTGCCGTTAGTTTCGGTGATTGAAAGGATGACCCATAAATTCGACCAAACAGCGAAAGAAAAGCACATTCAGCTTTATATCGAAACAGACTTTTCCGATGATACGCTCATACCGATTGATGAAGACCGCATTGAGCAAGTATTGACGAATTTAGTCGATAATGCGATCCGTCATACTCCATCAGGAGGCAAAGTCACTGTTTCCATTACAGATGGGCAAAAATTCGCGAAAATACAAGTACGCGACACAGGGCAGGGTATTCCACAGGATGATCTGCCATACGTATTCGAACGTTTCTATAAGGCGGATAAAGCACGGACACGCTCAAAAGGCGGAACAGGCCTAGGATTGGCAATCACAAAAAATATTGTGGAAGCGCATAACGGGACGATTTCTGTGGACAGTGTCGAACAGCAAGGCACGACATTTACATTTTATTTGCCGTTAGCTTAACGGGGAAAGAATAGACGAATTAAAAAAGTTTATCATTTTGATTGCGTTCAAAGTGATAAACTTTTATTTTTAAAATAGTTGGCATTTCATATAATATTGATGGATATTGTAACTTTTTTTGTTTTTAACCGACAAATTACTAGAACGGAGGTGGGATGGGTGCAACAATCCATTTTCCATCGATTATACGACACGTATCATCAAGATGTTTTTAATTTTTTGTTTTATTTAGTGAAAAATCGCACGGCAGCTGAGGATCTTTCGCATGAAGTATATGTGCGGGTTTTGAAATCGTACGAGCGCTTTGAAGGAAAAAGCTCCGAGAAAACCTGGCTCTTCTCGATTGCGAAAAATGTGGCAATCGACTATTTCAGAAAAAAGCAAGTTCGCGATAAGCATGCTTTCACCGCATTTGATTGGGAGACGGAACAACTCGTAAGTCCATTGCCTTCACCTGAACAGGCTACAGAATTAAACGATGAACTCAATCAATTATTGCTTGCATTGGAGCAGTGTTCCGGCGATCAAAAAATGGTCATTATTATGCGCTTCATCCAAGAGCTTTCGATACAGGAAACAGCTGAAGTGCTGGGCTGGACGACTGGAAAAGTAAAAACGACACAGCACAGGGCATTAAAAAATTTGCGGCAGCTACTGGAAGCACAACAAGGAAAGGAGGCGAATTCATTATGAAAAAGGAATATTGGGATGAAGAGAATATTGAATCTCTCCTTAAACAAGCCCCGAAAGTAAACGATCACCGTACAAAGGATGAAGTATTTAATCGTTTAGTGGATGAAGGAGCATTTAATGAACAACCGCCTCGCAAACAGCAGGAAAATCAAAAAGGAATTCGTTGGATGCCGCTATTAGTATCCATTGCTTCCTTATTTGCCATCGTGTTAATAGGTGCACAGTTTTTAGACGATGAGAATTCAATTTCAATGGAGAATAATACTACATTTGATCTTTCGGCAACAGAAACTGAGGAAAAAGCGGAAATGAGTGCAAACAACGATGTATCGACAGCAAATGAACGTTCAATGATGTCCAAATTTGCGGCGGATGCCCATGCACAGCAAACATTGGTTTATGAGCATCAGCTTGAAGGTATGACATTATTTGAAATCGGGTTAGCCGGCGATGATGCAGAAAGCGTGCCTGTCAGCATTTTAATTCCAAATGAAGTAGTTGTCGAAAAGCTCGGAACGCAAAACCCTACAAAGTTAGCACTCTACAAAGCATTTAGCCCATTAATTGATGAAAAGAAGCTTGGCTTCAACGAGTATCATCCTTTGAAAGGCGAATTGCGTGAAGAAGGGGATAAACTTATTCACACATTGCCTGACAATCATCAATATGATGCAGGTACAGCCTCATTATCCAATTATCTCGGTTCCCTTGTAGATACGTTTAGTGATGAATATAATGAGGTGCTTATAAAAGATGCCGAGGGGAAGGCGATTTATTTTGACCATGCCGGAGAAGTGGCACAGTCGATTGCATTGAAAAGCGAACATACACAATACAATTATTTTATGTATGAAATGCAGGATGGAACGGTTTACTTAAGCCCCAATTTCCGGATGAGCTTCACAAATGTGAAAGAAGCGATAAAAAATATGACGCTTGAAGCGAACGATATTTACAGAACAGTAATTTTGCCGGGGGTTTCGCTCCACGTGGAAGAGGAAGACTCCCTTGTAACAATTACGTTTGAAGAGCCTTTAAATTTGGAAAACTATGATGCGATTCAAGCGATGCGGATGATTGAAGGTTTGATTTTAACAGTGGCGAGTTTTGATAAACAAGTTAAGTTTGAACAAATAGTGCAGGAACATTGGAGTGGTTTTAACTTTACGAAACCTTTGGAAAAGCCATTATCGGCAAATATTCTCTACTATAGTTTTGATTAATTCAAATAAAAATACTCGGAATTGTGAGCAATAGTCTTTACAATTCCGTTTTTTTAATTATAATAGGTATTGTAGCAAAGTTTTTTGTTATATAATTTCATATTGATTCATCTTCGGGGCAGGGTGCAATTCCCGACCGGCGGTAATAAAAGTTGCAGCCTCCGACCATTAACTTGGAGGACGCTGCATACAAACTTTTCGAGCCCGCGAGCCACTTTTTGTGTGCAGGATTTGGTGCAATTCCAAAGCCGACAGTATAGTCTGGATGGGAGAAGGTGAAGGTACGGTCGTCATTTTTTGAAAATGCGGTGCTTTTTGCAGTATTTGTTTTTAATTTCCTTTTATGCGGGGATTTATTTCGCATACGCTAAAATAGGGAAATAGCTGCAAATGCACATGAGGACCTTTATTTAAGTGTGCCTATTTCTCCCTTATGCTCTATTTAGCATAAGGGATTTTTCATGGAATGATTCGATACGTCCTTTCTTCTTGCGAGATGGAGTCAGCAAAGAGGAGAGATTGCTATGCAAAAAAGTAGTTTGAAGCTGCGTTCGTTCGTAACGATCGCTATGCTAAGTGGGGTTTCATTTGTATTGATGTTATTAAACTTCCCACTGCCTTGGTTCCCTGTGTTTTTACAAATTGATTTTAGTGATGTGCCTGCATTGATTGCTGCAATTACGATGGGTCCAGTCGCGGGCATACTTGTTGAATTAGTGAAAAATGTGCTTGATTGGGTTTATACTGGAGCTCCGGAAGGGATTCCGGTAGGACATATGGCAAACTTTGCTACAGGCGTATTATTCATATTACCGGCTTATTTTATTTATAAAAAATTGCCTTCCGTGAAAGGGTTAGTGACAGGTTTGGTTGTTTCGACGATTGTTATGTCGTTAGGGATGGCTGTATTGAACTATGTTGCGTTCTTGCCGCTTTACACGTATTTACTGGGCTTCGAATATGATATGTATGAAACAGTCGTTTTAGGGATTTTACCGTTTAATATTGTAAAAGGTATTATAATGCTAGTTGTTGTGACGATGCTTTACCGTACGATGCGCGTATGGATCGAAAATCAGCGCCGACAATATTCGGCTTAATTGAATAATCGATTGGGGAGCTGTATTGGAAATAGTATAATTTTCATTGCAGCTCTTTTTTGGGCGAATAACTTTTTACTATTGTAATCGCGATTATACACTGTTATTATATTGTACATTGTTGTGAAAAATTAGACTGTTTCGTCATAAACCAACATGAATTGACATCTTAGGAGAGATAATGATGGAGAAGAAAATACCATTTTCAACATACGCAGTCATTGGAACGATGCTGTTTGGTATGTTTTTTGGAGCAGGAAATCTGATTTTCCCGATTCAAATGGGGCAATTGGCGGGCACGAATTATTGGCTTGCGTTAATTGGCTTTTTAGTGACAGCGATCGGGCTGCCGTTTTTGGGGATTTTGGCAATTGGTCTTTCAGGGAGCAATGGCTTGCGTGATTTAGCAAGCAGGGTACACCCGATATTTGGGCTATTGTTTGCATTGGCATTATATTTGACGATTGGACCGTTCTTTGCGATACCCCGTACTGCAACAGTACCTTTTGTAGTTGGTTTCGAGCCTTTTATCGATCCGTCACAAGCAACATTGTGGTTAGCGATATTCAGTTTTGTTTTCTTTGCGATTGTATTTTATTTTTCATTAAATCCAGCGAAAATTATGGATATTATCGGAAAATATTTAACGCCGGCATTTTTAATCTTTTTATTTGTATTAATCGGAATTAGTTTGCTTTCACCGATGGGCAAATTTGTCGAGCCTGCTGGAGCATACATAGGCGAAGCGTTTATGACAGGTTTTAAGGAAGGATATAATACGATGGATGCGCTCGCTTCGCTGGCATTCGGCATCGTTGTTATTCATGCGATTAAACGGACAGGCATTACCGACAAAAAAGAAATTGCGAAAACGACATGGAAATCCGGCATTTTCGCAATGGCATTAATGATGCTCATATACGGGCTCATCGCTTATATGGGTGCGTCAAGTGTAACGTCAATTGGAACATATGAAAACGGCGGACAAATTTTCGCTGCTGTGGCGGATCATTATTTTGGTTCGTACGGCGCGATTTTGCTGGCTATTATTATAGTCCTTGCCTGTTTGAAAACGAGCATCGGGCTTATTACTTCATGCAGTGAATTTTTCCATGAAGTATTCCCGAAAGTAAGCTATAAAACATTTGTTGTCATACTATGTATCGTTTCGTTTACAATTGCAAATTTTGGTCTGACGAATATTATTACATATGCGATCCCTGTATTAATGTTTCTGTATCCGTTAGCGATCGTGTTGATTATACTGGCGCTTTTAGGACCGCTGTTTCACTATAAAAAACCTGTTTTTGCAGGCGCAATTTTCTTTGCATTCTTTATTAGTGTAATTGATGGCTATAATGCATTAATCAACAGTGTGCCAGCATTTGAAATGCATATATTAACGGCAGTTTCGGCAGTGTATGCGGATTATTTGCCTCTTTATTCGATTGGATTAGGCTGGATCGTGCCAGCCATAGTCGGTGCGGTAATCGGGTTATGTATTCCAATTGCCCGTACAGTGAACGAATAACAAAAAACGGGTGTGTAAAAGTTGGAAAGACTTTTACACACCCGTTTATTTTTCAATGTATATCTTGCTTTTTGAAGCTGCCGCCTTTTACTTCGACAACTTCATAAACTGTAACAAAAGCACTCGGATCGACTTCGCGAATAATAACTTTCATTTTACTTTCTTCCATACGGTTAATCACGCAAGTAATTTCTTTGAATTCCTGATTCGAGTAGGCGCCATATACCGTATTAAAGGTTGCGCTTCGTCCTAAACGATCCCGAATTGTCTCAACCATTTTAACTGGTTCGTTTGTAATGATTTTATACGTTTTAGAACCGCTTAGCCCTTCCTCAACAACTAAAATGACTTTTGATGCGATATAGTAGGCAATTGCCGATAATAGGGCACCTTTAAAGCCGAATACAAACGAGACAATAATGAAGACGAAAAAGTTTAAGAATAAAATTAAATCACTTGTCCCGAACGGCAGCTTTCGTGAAAGCAGTACAGCAAGCATATCAATTCCGTCCAATGCGCCGCCATTACGCAGTGCAAGCCCCATACCGATACCTAAAATAATCCCCCCGACAACGGTAATCAATAACGCATCACCGGTCACAATCGTCGGTACATGGTGCATAAGGGATGTACCGATTGCTAACGAGGCAATTCCGATAACAGAATTGATAGCAAAGGTTTTACCAATTTGTTTATAACCTAAATATACGAACGGAATATTAAGTAAAGCAATTAACATACCTAAAGGTAATGGTGTTAATTGCGAAATTACGATACTAATCCCTGTAATACCTCCATCGGAAACGTTATTTGGAATTAATACGGATTCCAAGCCATAAGCGGCGATTAAGCCCCCGATAATAACGATGATTTTTTGTCCGATAGACTTTGCGATGTTTTGCTTCGACATAAATCTCCTCCTCAATATATGGTAATAATTATACATGAATAATAGCAATATTACTTTTCATCACCCTAATAATATGAAATTTTTATGATGGAATCGGAAAATGTAACTGGTGCATCATAAGCCTGCTTCGAACCTCCTAATTCCGTTTCCTTGAATTTTGAATAGAAAATGGGAAAGTTCAATCATTTCTTCCTTCCATTTGGATAGTTTACCGGGGGCGTATGAATGTAAAGGGTTTTAATATGTAGATTATAATGAAAAAATTCGATACTGTGATTTATAATGAATTTTTTTTGCGAGCCCTATTTTGCACATAAAAAGCTATCGGGGAAAAGCATTGCTTCTTCCCGATAGCTTTTGTTAATATATTAGGGCTTATTTGCCTTCTGATTCTAATACCATTAAATCTTCCATTGTTTTTGCGTTTTCCAATGCTTCAGCAGGAATTGTAATTGTCATTGCTGCATTGAAATCTGTATATTTCATTGTTGATTTGTTTTTAATATCCATTACAACACCTTCAATATTCATGCCGATCCCGAAGTCCATTACCATTTCTTCGATATCAAAAGTTTCTTTATTAATTTTGATTTCATAAGAGAAATTGTCGAATTTCAAGTTTTGCATTTCAGCCAGCATTTCCTCATCCAGACCTAAGTTCATTGCTGACATTTGCTCTTGAACTAGCTTAGTAAACTTATCGCCAGTACCTGTTAATGTTAACACATAGTGACGATCAGCTTCTTTAATTGTGAAATCCGTTGCGAATTGCTGCAGCATTTCTAATTGCTCAGCAGCATTAATTTGTGTGCCTGCCTGTGCCAAAATTTCTTCAAACATGTCGGAAGGATATTTAACCCAAGTTTTTGTCATGCCTTCATACATATACATGCCATCTTTTTCAGTCATATACATTTTTAAAGGCATATCAATTGATTCGCCTGTTGTTGGTTCAACCATAGACATTGTTCCTTCAACGAAGAACTGCATAGGTTTATTGACAATCGACATATTCATTTTTCCGGTAGTTTCAACTTTTACTTGTTCTTTACCTTCCTGGATATTCATCGATTGCGTCATTGTCATTGTTGCTTTCATGCTAGTTGTAGCTTGCTGTTTTTCAATCGCCTTTGTGAAAACAGTTTCTAATAGCGCTGTATCCTCGGAAGTTGCAGAAGGCTGTTCTTCAGTCGGCTCAGTCGGTTTAGTTGGTTCAACCACTTCTGCATCATCTTCTGTAAATTCATTCATTACATTGTAAATAAATGCCGCTAGCTGGCCGCGTGTTATAGATTCCTCTACACCAAATTCCGTGTCGCTTACGCCATTTGCAATACCGTATTCATATAATGCTGTTACGAAATAAGCATAGTCATTGTCCTCCGGCACATCAGTAAACGGGCTGCCGCCTTCAGCTTCTAAGTCTAATGCTTGTGCAAGCATATAAGCGAATTCGCCACGCGTAATCGTTTCGTTTGACTCGATTGTGTCATCTTCATACACTTCAATTGCATCAAGCGCTGCCAATGCCGCGATAGAGCCGTAGTATTGGTGCGATGTTGGAATATCCGCGAACTTTGGATTTACTACGTTTTTCGTATCAAGACCAAGTGCACCAGCAAGCATTTTCGCTGCTTGTCCACGTGTCACATCCTGCGCTGGTTTAAATGTGCCGTCTGGATAACCGCTAATAATTCCAGCCGCATGCAATTCTGTAATTGCCTTGAAATGTGCGTTATTTTCAGCTACATCTGTGAAAGACCCTGCAGCTGAAGCTGGGGCTACCGCTACTGCTGTCGCTGCCAATGAAGCGACTGCTACTGTGTAAAACTTCTTTTTCATACTAATATATCCTCCTCGAATCAAATGTGCCTCAGCCAACCTTCACATAGATTATGTATAAGTTGCCAAAGACTTTATCTTAATTCAGCAGCTGTTTTGTACAGCAGCTGAATTAGAAACAAAGTAAGTGGCCGTCAGGAAAGACGGATATGCCTTTAAGTAACTGGAAGTCCAAGCTCCTTTTAATTTATTTGGAAAGCGTTGTGTTAAACAGCATTTCAGCTAACCTCGCCTTATATGTACTTAGACCTTATAAAACCATTATACAGTAATTTTACATAATTATTTCACATAAATCCAGAATTTCGGAGGTTTTTTGTGATTTTTGCTCCTAATTTCATAAAAATATGAGTTAAATTCCTTTTTCTGAGGAATCGAAGGAAAGTGGAAACAAAAAGATTAGAACAGTTAATACCCGCTTTTTACTATAATTTTCAGATGAATACTGTGCGTGTGGAGCAACTTTTTATATGGACGAGGATTGCGATGTTCATGACAGCGCTTTGCATAAAAATGGGCAAGTCATTTATAGAAGCGATTGATTCTTCTGTGAAAACAGAAAAAAATTGATAACCGTAAGCTGGCGGCTGCTTTTGCTGTATGATTTCTTTTTTGAAAATAGAAATGTTCGAATTGTGTGATGAAATTAATCTAAAAATGATATGTTAATTTTCCTTACATTAAATTGACAACATACATAACATTAATTTAAAGTAAAAAGAAAAAGGCGAAAGAGGAGGAAATGGGAATTCTAGGAATCGTTTTCTTTATGGCCGGTTAGCATGCCGCGAACTGGCCGTTAATGTAGTGTTTATAAAAATGGTAATACTTCAAAATGAATATCATGTCATGATTTATTACATTGTAAGTTATGATAATCGCAATATATGCCAAAAACATTATTTCGTTAAAATGCATTAATACTTTTTGAATTTCAAGTGAATATAAAAAAGGGAGTGTTAAAAATGACAAATAAAGCGGTTAACGGAGTGAGCAATACAACAAAAGGTGAAATAAAAAAAATGGTGGCAGAAAAAAACGTGAAATTTATTCGCCTTCAATTTACCGATATTTTAGGTACGGTTAAAAATGTTGAAATCCCGGCAAGTCAACTGGATAAAGCGCTGGATAATAAAATGATGTTCGATGGTTCGTCAATCGAGGGCTTTGTGCGCATTGAAGAGTCCGATATGTATTTGTGCCCGGATTTAAATACTTTTATGATCTTCCCGTGGACAGCGGAAAAAGGGAAGGTGGCACGATTGATTTGCGACATTAACCGTCCGGATGGTGCGCCTTTTGAGGGGGATCCACGTTCAAACTTAAAACGCCTGTTGAAAGAGATGGAAGAGCTGGGATTTACCGATTTTAATCTAGGACCAGAGCCGGAGTTTTTCTTATTTAAATTAGATGAAGAAGGGGCACCTACTTTGGATTTGAACGATGATGGAGGCTATTTTGACTTAGCACCGACAGATCTTGGAGAAAACTGCCGACGTGATATTGTGTTGGAACTGGAGGAAATGGGTTTTGAAATTGAAGCTTCTCATCATGAAGTGGCGCCAGGTCAGCACGAAATCGATTTTAAGTATGCCAATGCCGTTGAAGCATGCGACAATATACAAACATTCAAGCTAGTCGTAAAAACAATCGCGCGCAAACATGGCTTACACGCAACTTTCATGCCAAAACCATTATTCGGCGTCAACGGCTCTGGAATGCACTTCAACTTATCATTATTTAAAGGACGTATAAACGCATTTTGGGATGAAGGGGCAGATTTACAGCTATCAAAAACGGCAAAAAATTTTATGGCTGGTGTTTTAAAGCATGTGCAAGGCTTTACGGCAGTAACGAATCCAATCGTAAACTCTTACAAACGTTTAGTTCCAGGTTATGAAGCGCCTTGCTATGTTGCCTGGTCTGCACAGAATCGCTCTCCGCTAATCCGAATTCCGGCTTCAAGAGGGCTTTCGACGCGTATTGAATTGCGTTCTGTTGACCCATCGGCAAATCCGTACTTGGCGATGGCTGTAATATTAGCGGCAGGACTGGATGGGATAAAAACAGATCTTGAACCACCAGCACCAGTAGACCGCAATATCTATACGATGAATGCGGAAGAACGGGAGGCAAACGGCATTGCCAGTTTACCAGGCACTTTAGTTGATGCACTTTCCCTGTTAGCGAAAGACAAGGTAATTATAGATGCTTTGGGGAAGCATATTTATGCAAATTTCAAAGAAGCGAAGGAAGTGGAGTTTAATAAGTTCCGCACAACCGTCACACAGTGGGAGCGCGACCAATATATGAGGATGTACTAGGAGGAAAGCGTTGGGGTTAATGGCTCCAGCGCTTTTTAATGTATAGGGAACTGGAAGCTTATACAAGGAAAGCCATATAAGAATAGACAACATTTGGCGCAAAATGCCTTTTCTAATAATTTTATTATAAAAATATTCATAGGTATATAAATGGGGCGAAAAGTATATATCTAGTATTGATATGTCTTATAGAGGGTGGGGGTTAATCTGGATAACGAAAAGGGAAATTTTTCTTCAAATAACAAAGGTTCGGTTAACAGCAATGCCAAACAGGAGCAGTTGGATCAGTTTCGTGTACAAAATACAGGAAAGCCATTGACGACAAACCAAGGGAGGAAAATATCAAACGATAGGGACATGCTGAAAGCTGGGGAACGCGGTCCTACATTGCATCAGGATTGGCATTACTTTGAAAAGATGACGCATTTCGTCAATGAGGAAATACCGGAAAGGGTAGTACATGCAAGAGGTTACAGTGCCCATGGAGAGTTTGAATGCTATCAGTCGATGCGCCATGTTACAAAAGCGGGTTTTTTGCAGGAAGCTGGGAAAAAGACGCCATTAACGATCCGTTTTTCCACTGTACAGGGGGCTAAAGGCTCTTACGATACGGCAAGGGATTTACGGTGTGTAGGAGTTAAGCTTTATACAGAGGAAGGGAATTATGATTTAACAACGATTGCAATGCCAGTATTGATTAATCAGGATGCTATGAAGTTTCCTGACGCAATGCACGCATACCAGTCGAAGCAGGATGATGATATACCGACAGCTTCCGGGGCACATGACCTCTTTTGGGATTATGTGGCAAATAATGAAGAGGCGCTTCATATGGTGCTATGGATCATGTCTGACCGGGGCATTGTAAGAAGTTATCGAATGATGGAATCTTGGTCAATCAATACGTACTTATTTGTTAATGAGCAAGAGAAAGCAACCTTTGTCAGATTTGTTTGGAAGCCTGTTCTTGGTGTCCATTCTCTACTTCAGGATGAGGCGCTGAAAATCGGCGGTTTAGATCCTGACTTCCATCGAAGGGATCTCCGAGAAGCGATCAGAAAAGGGGCTTACCCTGAGTATGAATTGGGTATTCAATTAATCTCAATGGAAGATGAATTTAAATATGACTTTGATGTTCTCGATCCTTCAAAGTTTTGGCCTGAGGAAATCGTCCCTGTTCAGCTTATCGGCAAGATGACGCTAAATCGCAACATCGACAGTTATTTCACGGAGTCTGAACAAGTCGCGTTTAACCCTGCAAACGTAGTGCCCGGCATCGACTTTTCCAATGATCCTGTCCTGCAGGGAAGATTGATTGCCTATCAGGCTGCACAGCTGCATCGACTTGGCGCTAACTTTCAGGAGTTGCCTATAAACCGACCTCTTTGCCCATTCCATAATAATCAACGACGAGGCAATATGAGATTCCGGATCGATGTCGATCAAGTGAATTACCATAAAAACTCTTTAGCGAATAATACACCTTATGAAACGCCCCCAGAACAAGGCGGCTATTCTTCTTATCCTAAAAAAGTGGAAGGATATGTAATTCGGAATCGAAGCGAATCGTTTAAAGACTACTATTCACAGCCAAGGATATTCTGGAATAGTTTGACGCCTATCGAAAAGCAGCACACGATTGAAGCGCTAAGCTATCAGGTGGGAAGCGTCAAAAGCGAATCTGTCCGCCAGCAGGTTGTTGACATACTTGTCAAGGTCGATCAGGAGATGTCATATATTGTTGCCGACAATATCGGGGTAAATCGTCCTCCAGGCACAAATGTTCCTGTTTCGGCAAGCTACCCTTCTCTTAGTCAATTTTCTACACCTAGCTATGCTAAGACGCAAAAAGTTGGTGTGTTGATCGGTGATGGTTTTAATGGTCAAGAAGTAAAAAATGTGCTTGCCTACCTGCAGGAAAATGGCATTTTCATTGAAATCATAAGCGAGAAACTTGGTGCAGTCACTGGTGCTGACGGAACAAAAATCAATGTTGATAAGACGTTTATTATAGCGAGCCCTTATTTAGTCGACTCGGTTTATGTCGTTGGCGGGAATTCTGGATATCAGGCGAAATTCATGCAAGACGTATCGAATTTCGTGCATGAAGCTTATAAACACTACAAACCAATTGGTGTTGCCTCGTCGGGACAGCCCTATATTCAGCCATCGGAAAATAATAATTTAGCCGGAGTCGTTTTTGCCGCAAATAATCCTAATTTCGAAAAAGATTTTGTCGCGGCTATCGGGCAGCAACGTTTTTGGGATAGAGTATAGCGAACAATATTGATGGTGATTCAGCCATAAAAAGTGCTCCGACAATGGGATATAAAAAAAGTCAACTTCCTCCCTGGGAAAATTGACTTTTTTTATTGTGAACCATCCTTAATCACTTCTGCATATTTGTCCATGCATAAAATTTACAATAAAGCGAATACAAGAAAAAGAAGCACTACAAACAATCTGTAGTACTCCATTCTCCCGCTTAATAAATATGCAATGGCGGAGGGATTAGCCACCCTTTCGCCTTATTCAGCTTTAAAACCTTCGCACCCAATTGCGCTTTGCTCATATGAAATTGACCGTACATCATCGCGATATCTTCCCGAATTGACATGCCCATTGCTTTACTGAAAGCCACTAAGCTTGCGGAGATGTCTAAAGAGATAGCCGCGCTTATTTCAGGGTCATTAAAACGTGCGCCAGGAGGGATTTCCTCCAATTTAGCTATAGGGCGCTCTGGAGGTGCAGGGGGAAGGGCAATTCCATTTACCTTTAAAATTTTTTCCAGCTGTTTGTTTTCATCTTTCATGCATTGGATTAAATCTTCGAGCACTTTCTTTAAATCTTGGTCCCCTGCATGGTTCATGAATGTTTGATAGGCAGCGACCAACCCGTTATTTCCCGCGATATTTGACCAAATTGTAAAAACCTCTCCATAATGCAATGGCTCTTCTTTATAATTTCCGGATAAAATGCCCATGTAAAATTCTTTCCTTTCCTTGGAATTATTCTGTTCAATAATTATTATGGCGTTGTAAATAGAAAGCATACGATAATTAATACAATTTCACATATTGCCAACAAAATTCGCTTCTATTATTTGTAAATTGACAATTGATAGATTATTCTAATAAAGTGAGCGTTCAATAAGTCAGTTTCTGGAATTGACCGATTTAACGGAACTGCATTACCGAAAAAATTGATGGAAAGGAAGATGTTTATGCTTCAAGCGCTAAAAGTGGGATTATTAATTGAGCGCTCGAATCGAAAGAATATTGTTGCTTTGCTTGCAATCGTTGTCATTGTATTTGGCTGTATGTTTTTCATTAAAGCCCAGTCTGTAGGAGACCAGCTTCATGAAAAAAAGGGCGATTACTACAATTCGCGGGCAGTCCTATCGAAGTTTCAAGTACAAGATGCTTCAACAGACGGAGATGGCAGTGATTTGTTCAAAAATTTAACACAGCAAAAAAGCGCGATTGCATTACAGATAGCTGCGTTAACAGTAGAAGACTATCCGATGTATTATGAGGCGTCGCTGCGAATTGCAGATCTACGGAAACAAGCTTTTGAATTGGAAGATTATGAGAAGGTGAAAAATTTATTGCCGTCAAAGCTCCAAAACTCGATGAATTTTTTGTATTTTAAAACGATGTATGATTCGGGGGAGGATTCGGTCAGCGATTTGTCGCAATACATACCATTCTTATTGTACTTCTTTAGCTTAGTTGGAGTTGGCTGGTACATATTCATCAGTTTTTATACGAGTTCGATTTTATTGGATGATTTTGAGCATTCAAGCATAATTAAAGGCTATCCTGTACGTTTTGACCAATATATATTGTCGAAATGCATCATTGCCTTTTTATACGTTATCGCTTTTGTCGCACTGATCTTTATAAGTGCAGCACCTTTAATCTTCAATGGTTTTGGGGATATATCCGAACCAGTGCAAGTATATTTAGGTGAGCCGACACTTATTTCAAGTGCAAGCTATATCGCGCTATGCATTGTTTATATGCTTGTCATTTCGCTATTTGTCATGCTTTTATCGATTATTTTGAATGTGCTTCTAAAAAATATGTATTTAACATTGTTCGTACATTTCATTTTGTTCTTTTTACCGGTAATTTTCCCGTCCATTATTAGTATGTTCCGTTACAATCCATTCCATTTCATGAATTTCAATGAAATCTTAAATGGCATGCCGATTGATTTGGCCATACCTGTCGATATTACGATGAATATCGGGTTAGTAATAATGATTGTTTGCATTTTTGGGATGCTCTTTATCATTAAAACTTTCTTCTCGACAGGAAAAATTAAAAGGGCATAGGGGGGAACGTTATGTGGGGATATTTAAAATTTGAATTCAAGCAGTTTTTTACAAATAAGAAAAACTTGGCGATTTACTTTTTATTGGCGTTTACGGCTATTTTTTATGCTTTTAAAGTTGCGCCTTCCTATGATCCGATTGAAAAAGTGGACTACGAGGAAATGGAAGCACGCTATTTAACCCGCCAGGAATTTATTGATGGGATGGCTGGAAGAGACTTGTGGGAAGTGCATCCTGTTACAGTGGATGCCTACTTCATGTTTGCGGATATCAACCCTTTGGAGAAAGCGAGAATAGAGGCGCTTGATGCAGGTGATTTGCAAAAATACGCGGAAGTTACAAGTGACTGGTATTTCGCTATGAACTACATGACGCATTTCAATGAGCATCTTTCGTACAATGAGCGCTACTATGTAAAAGACCGGGAATTTGCAAATGCAGATGGTTTTTTTAATGCACTTGATCAGCATGTCCGTTATGAGGCATTTGAAAAGGCGGATTACGAGCTGTCGCTTGAGGCTTTTGAACAGCGCACAGCATTGCAAACAGTCGAGCGCCTATTAAAAGGGCCCTTACCGATACTTTTAATTATTTGTGCACTGCTTTTGGTCATCGATATTGTAACAAAGGATCGACTTCATCCATCTGTTTTAAAAGGGTTCCCGATTGGAGACTGGAAAAAGCTTCTTGCGAAAATGTTCGTCGCTTTCACTGGAAGCGTCGCATTATTTATACCTTTGCTAGTAGGTTTTTTCATTATCGGTTTCCAATCAGGCTTCGGGCATATGCAGCTGCCTTCACCTGAATATTCGGCACTCATGAATTGGACGGAGGAAGGCTCATTTGAAATGATGACGCTCGGAACATTTTTCGTACGTTCATTTGCTTTATTATTCGTCTGGTTTATAGTCATCATTAATGTTGTGCTATTATTCAGTGTCATTATCCGCCAGGAAATGGTGAACTTGGCCGTCGGGATTTTTATAATTTTTGGCGAACGCTTTTATACGAGTCGCGGTGTCGGCTATTTTTGGGAAGTCGAAAAAATCCCAACTACCTATATCCAAGTCGGGAAAATCGTGTCCAAATACCAGAATTTCTACTTTACGAGCGAGAAATTGGACTACCGGCTAGGGCTTATACTGTTGGCGATAGCCGGACTCGCCCTGTTAATAATGACTTTGATTATTTCATTTAATAAACGATTCAAGCTTATAAAATAAGGGGGAACATGAATGATTGAAATTCAAAATATTACGGTTCAATTTTCTGATAAAAAAGTGCTTAATGATATTTCGATTGAATTTAATCAAGGGGAGCTAATCGGGCTTGTGGCACCAAACGGGACAGGGAAATCCACATTGATGAATGTCATTATGAACTATTTAAAGCCAACAAGCGGAAAGGTGCTTTTTAATAATAATTTAAGCTATTCGAGCAAATCCAACGAAGTAAAAATCCATCAATTTGTGTCGATGATGCCTGACCAGAGCGATTTGTACAATCATTTAAGCGGAAGGGCGCATTTAAAAATGTTTGCGACGATGTGGAAATCTGAACCTAAGCTCATCGAAGAAACGATTGAAGCACTGAATATGGGACATTATGTAAACAAAAAAACAGGCACCTATTCATTGGGGATGAGGCAGCGTCTATGCTTTGCGATGCAAATTGTTGCGAATACAGAAATCATGATGATGGATGAAGTAATGAATGGCCTTGACCCGAACAATGTCGAGATTATATCGAAAATTTTAATGGGGAAAAAGGCTGAGGGAAAGATGATCATTATTGCCTCGCACTTATTGGATAATCTTGAGAAATACGCGGACCGCATCTTTTTATTTAGTGAAGGGAAGCTGGTAAACGCAAACGAAATCGTTGAAGGCTTCAGCCAAGCTAAAATTAAAACGATCCGCGTGAAAAAAATGGAAGATGCCGTAAAAAAACATTTGAAGGAACAGTATCCGATGATTGAGCAGCAAACATTGGTCAATGATATGACACTATTGCATTTGCCAAGCTCGGAAGCGGAACTTTTAAGTAGTTTAACAGCATTTTTAGTTGAAAACAATGTAATGGATTTTGCATTTGGCAAAGTGACATTAAATGATTTATATGCGCTTTATTATCATGAAGTCGTGTAAAGACGAATGCCCCACCTAAAATTTAGGAGGGGCATTTTTTATAAGAAAACATGTCATTTTGCATTATTTGGCGCAAAATGTGTTTCACTGATAGCATTTTTCTGATTTTTATCATAAACTCCTGAAATGATATTCTATATGGCTATGATCAAAAATGCATAATTATATTAAAAAGGGTTAAGCGATTATTCTTATAATGTTCATGAAGGAGTACGATGGATTTTAAGGAGGATTTCTTTCTCGATGTCTTCTTTTGGTTGTTTTAAAGCGATTTCCAGTACGTCCAAAATAATTGCTGAAATTTGCTGCAATGTTTGTGAATCTTGGGAAGAGATTTTTTTATCTTCTTTTTGCAGTTCCAATTCTTTTCGAAGTAAAGTATTCATTAGCTGGGCGGATTTCAAATGATTATTCGTGCTTAAAATATCGGCATGATTTCTATGACGATTTGTAGTGCGATCATTCCATTCGCTCGGTTCATTCGAGAAACACTCCATAATATGTAAAGCTTCCTGATGGCTCAAAATTTTTTCGAGCTGCGAGTTTTTGCTTTCAACAGGGTGGTATAATACTACGCCAGGTCTGATTTTTGATTGCATCACATAGTAAAGCATCGGTTTTCCAGAGAAGTTTTGTTCTATAATGTGGTCAATACGACAAATACCATGAGATTTATAAAACGTTAAGTCGCCAATTTTATACATTCAATACGCCTCCAAAACTATTATATATCTAATTTTAATTGAAATGCCTATTTAAGTCAACTAAGTTGACCTAAATGAGATTTAGTTGTGGGAACTTGAATTATTTTTTTTCATTTAGTATGATGCTTGAGAATATTTGCGAAATACATATTTTGAAAGAGGAAGTGTTCTCAATGATTGATTTTATAGAATTATTGTATCGCCAACATAAACAATTGCGTCAGCGTGCAGAAATCATGTGGAACGAAAATAATGAACTCCATTTAACGAGCTCGGAATGGTTTGTCTTAAAAAATATTTATGACGGCTTTGTGACGGTACCCGAATTAGTGAAGCAATTGGATATTTCAAAGCAGGGAGTCCATAAATTTATAATTTCACTGCAAGAAAAGGGATTGATTATAACAGAATTGAAAAAAGGTTCGAAAGTCCAGAAGATTGCTCACTTAACGGAACAGGGCGTGGATACTATTCATAAAAGCAAAGAGATGGAATTGGAAATTGAAAAGATGGTCCGTGGAACAATTGGGGACAAAGAATATGAGCTATTACTGGAGATGCTCAAAAAGCCGCTCATGAAAAATTAGCCGTTTTGCTAACACTATTGTTGACACTTTTTTCATTTTTAAAACGTATTTAGAAGAAAAAGGGGAGCACATCATGAATGAAACGGCTGTCTGCATTATTTTGCGAATTAGCCGTTGTTAGTCGAGTACAAAACTATTAATATAAATTCCATTATTTTACTGTAAAATGTATAGTGAAAAAATAAAAGGAGGACAATGATGGCTCAAGTGAACATAGGCGATATAATTTCTACTACTATAATATTCATGTTAATAGTACTGATTTTATTTTCATTGTTTCTGCTTATAAAGAACGGTCTAAAACGCAATGCTAATAATCGAAATAGCTCTCAACAATTAGAGAAGCATCTTCAGAATATTGAAAAGCAAAATGAGGAAATTATTAAACTTTTGAAGAAAAAAGGCTGAATATTATCGGAGCCGATTTAATTGAATAGGAGCATGAAATTGAAAAAAATAATTGCAGGCATAAGCGTAGCGGCAGTTGCCGTCACCATTGCCTATTTTTCCGCCACAAATATTATAATGAACAACATAAAAGATAAAATTTTGGAAAATAACGCTGAAATCGACAATATCCTTAAAATAAATAGCGTCAATTCTTGGGGAGAATGGTTTCTGGAATATGCATTGGAAGTTGAAATCGATGGAAGGAAATTTCGCATCTGGACAAACAATGATGGAGAGATAACAGATAAAGAAGCTTTGCAGTGACAATATCTGATTAATAAGATTGTATTAAAATAATCCCCCGCTTTAATTTAACGGGGATAAAATTTTCATTTGAAAGGCTATTCCAATTTTGGGCATATAAAGCGATTAATGGAAATTCTAATTTCGCTTTTTCCGCTTGATATAGTTTTTCAAAAATTGAATCATTAAAAATAAAGAAAAAACAAAATAAAGTCCAGCTATAAATTTAGAAACTATTTGTTCCCTAACAAAAAACTGAGACCCTGTTAGATACAGTGCGAGGAAAACTAGAAGAAAGGCGAAAATATTTCTCCAATCCATAAAATTGCCCCTTTCTATGTTTCTTTAAGTGTAGTGTTTCGATGGAAGACACGGGAGTTCTCTAAAAAACTCGTTAAAGCAGCATGCTGGACGCCACTCATTAAGGGCTCTAATAATTTAATTGCTTACCGGAATAGTTAGAGGATCATTATCGGGAGTTATTTGATATTGCCATACTCTCCCGTCTCCGCCTAAATAAAAGTAAGAATACATAAAAGCCTTTCCCCCAATAAAGTTAATGTATAGCTGGTATTCAAGCTTGCCGGATTTGATTTCCTCAAAAGATACTACTTCTAAACTTCTATCATATTGGAATTTGGAATATTGGGCTGAATCATATAGCCAAGTGTCCGTACTATCGACTACATCAGCGAGCACCTCTGTTCCAAACCGCTCTTTCACCTCGTCGGAAGTTAAACCAGCCTTTGCATTTTCTTCTACAAACGATTTTGTAATTTTAATTTCTTTTGGCGGGTTTGCCCCATTGTCGTTTGAACACGCAGCTACAATAAGCAAAGCAATTAACAATACGAATATTCTTCTCAATTTATATTCCAGCCTCCTGAATTAAAGGAAATCGACCTTTATCGCTAATTGAATTATACCTTGACAAATGGTGATTTGGAGAACAAATTTGTTGAATATTTTGAAATGGCATTTTTCTTATGCAGTGTTAAATAATTATATAAACTATTATTTTCTAAAAATGTTTGAACGATTATTTAAAATCATTAGTCTAAAAAGTAGAGGAAGGGCGGTAAATGGAATTTCACATATATCACCAAAAACTCACGGTGAGAACTAATGAAATAGGTTAGAACCTATTAGTCATTATACTACCGCACTAAATATTAAGAATACTTGATTATTTATTCAATACAACTTTCTCTTCTAGTTTTTTCATTACTCTCATTAAAGATGAAATAGTAGCTAGTATTGACAACTTGCTTAATATTTCACCCTAATTTATTTTGTGCGAAATAGCGGCATTTTAATGAATACTTGGAAAAAACTAAATAACTTCTAACTATAGAACTATTTCAACCGGACATGGACCACCATTGAAATACTGTTTGCGGTAAATTCTGTTTTTTGCCATGATCCGTATATTTGGACCAGCTCAAAACCGTGTTGGTGCAATAGGCGCTTTAGCTCCAGCGGATATGTGTATCTTAATTTGATGTTATCTTTATACACATTTTTGATAGATGTATATGCTGATGTACATTCCAATATTTGGGTTAGGGGATCATATATTTCCCGACTGGAAACTTTGGTCATTTCTCCATTGATCTCAACCATTTCTTCAGAGATGTCAGGATGTAGAAGTTCATGCAGAATTGGATTTCTTGTATCGAAAATAAATTCTCCGTTAGGTTTAAGATGCCTTTTTACTGAGACGAATAGGGCATCTTGGCTTTCGTTTGTCAGGAAATGCTGAAAGGAGTTGCCCGTCATATATATAAAGTTTGTTTTGATTGGCAAGTTTAATAGTGTACAGTCCTGGACGCTTAAATGAATGTCAAGATTTTCCGCGTCCGCTTTTTCCTGCGCATATTTCAGCATGCCAGCATCAATATCAACACCATATACTAAGTGCCCTTTTCTTGCTAAAGGAATTGCCAAACGGCCTGTACCACAAGCAAGTTCAATAATTGTTTGCTGGCTTTCCGCTAATTGTGCTTTAATGAATTCCAAGTCTGCCGTAAAACTTTTATAGGTTTCATCGTATTCTTTTGGGTTGGCGTATTTGGATAAATTATCGCGAAATTCATTTTTGTGCATAGTTTGACTGATTCCCCTTCATTTTTTATTCAAGAGCTTTTTGCAAATTTTATCGGATTAATATTCAGAGAGTTTTGGAAATAATTAAATTAATTGAATTTTAATTGTGAAAGAGTGCTAAACCGGTATAATTACCATTAAAAAACGTGAAGCCACAATTGCGGCTTCACATGATGCTGGTAAAGTTCACTTCTCAGAATTGCTGCAAATCCACCTATTCTTACCCGATTTCCACCACATCAGAAAATACCGCATCAACCCCAAGTGCCTCCATCTGCCGGGCAATTTTGGCATTATTCACTGTATAAGCCCTTACTGTCACACCATTTTTGATTGCCTGCTGTATAATTGACCGCATGCCATGATGATAGGGGATATGAATTGCATCACATCCAAATAACCCGATGTACTCTTCCAAATTCAACACGAGCGAAGCAAATAACAATGCGGTTTCAACATTTGGCATTATCTGTTGAAAACGTGCAATACTTTCATGATTGAATGAAGAAATAATGACGCGATCTTCTAAGTTGAATGCATGGATTTCGTTTGCGATTAATGCTTCAATTCCTGGGTACTCAAATATATCCGACTTTATTTCGATATTTATTTGGTGGTGTTCATTCTTGAAAACAGTTAGAACTTCCGCCAATGTAGGAATTTGTTGACCCGCAAATTCGGGGGCAAACCAAGCTCCAAAATCAAAAGCCTGCAGCTCCTCCAATGTCATATCCTTTACAAAACCTTTGCCATTCGATGTGCGGTTGATTTTTTCATCATGAATGACGACTAATTGATTGTCTTTAGTTAAATGAACATCAAATTCAACGCCCCAAACATCCAATTTTGCGGCCTCTTGAAAAGCAATGAGTGTATTTTCGGGATATTTGGCGCTGTAGCCGCGATGTGCGATTATATTCATCTTTATTTCTGCCTTTATTAGCGTTCGCATGCGATTCCGTCTTTGTCACGGTCGCTTTTGCTGTTTAATTTATAAAGCTCAGGAGATACGAAAGGCTGGTATTTTGTTTTCCCGCCTTTATTTCTGACTTTCGCGTCTTTGGCAACCCCGCCTTGATACACTTTATTAAGTTCCTTGCAATTTTTGTATTCGATCACTTTGGCTTTTGTATTTGCCTCTACTTCAATTGTGGAGATAGAGACAGTCCCAATTAAAGCAAGGCTCATTAAAATAGGTGAAATATACTTTTTCATCGTAAAAAACCTCCTAAAAGTCCTTTTTCAACATTTTACCAAATAAATAAGCGAATTCACAAGGGAGGCTGTGAATTCGCTTATGTCTAACCCATAATATTGTAACCGCAATCGATATAAATCGTTTCGCCTGTCACGCCACGAGATAGCTGGCTTAACATTACAATTGTCATGTCGGCCACTTCCTCCTGGTTCGTGTTGCGTTTTAACGGTGCTGTTTCTTCGATTTTGTGCAAAATTTGATTGAAGCTTGGCACACCTTTTGCGGCCAATGTACGAATAGCGCCAGCGGAAATTGCATTGACGCGGATATTTTCCGCGCCGACATCTGCCGCTAAATAGCGCATCGAAGCTTCAAGTGCCGCCTTTGCAACACCCATTACGTTATAGCCGTCCAGAACACGTTCAGCACCAAGATAAGACATCGTTACAACAGAACCGCCATCAGTCATATAAGGTTTGGCCGCTTTCGTTACAGCGATCAATGAATATGCGCTCGTATCCTGTGCAAATGCATAGCCATCGCGAGTCGTTTCAACAAATCTGTTATGCAAATCTTCCGCATGCGCGAAGGCAACTGAGTGGACAATCCCGTGAATGACTTTATATTGTTCGCCGATTTGCTTAAATGCTTTTTCAATGCTTTCGTCGCTGTTTACATCACATTCAAAGATCGTTGCATTATGTTCTTCATAACCTGTTAAAAGTTTTTCGATTTTTCCTTTTGAGCGTTCTTTACGATATGTGAAAATTACATTAGCTCCGACCTCAAACAGTCGTTTTGCGATGCCCCAAGCAATACTGCGCTCGTTGGCAACACCCATCACGACAATATTTTTCCCTTTTAATTGCAATAAATCCATACTGACACCCCTAAAATAGTTAGTTATCATTAGTACCTGCTACTAATAATAACTATAACATTCTATTTATGGATGCGCAATAAAAAATACACAATGAAAAAACGATTCTTTAATAAAAACTAAAGAATCGCTTCATATATTTCATACTATTCAAATTTTAAAGAATCGCCATCGAATGTTTCATCAGCAACTTTGATTGAATCTGTTGGGCAGCCTTCAAATGCATCTTGCATATCTTCCAGCAGATCCTCTGGAACTTCGGCAGTACCCATGTTATCATCTAAAATAACGAAAGCAATTCCTTCATCATCATAATCATAAATGTCTGGTGCAGCAGCGCCACAAGCGCCGCAAGCGATACAAGTATCTTTATCTACGATTGTATATTTTGGCATTGTTACCTCTCCTTTGTCCGTTCGCTTCCATAAAGCTCTTATTTATTCTAAATGTGTTTTCGGCACTTTTCAACCTAATACTACGAAAATGAGGGATTTGATATGTTAATCCAACAAATTCTTTTGAAAATTTTACATACATTCCAGCAGGAGCGCACCATTTCGGCTGCTTATCATCTTTTAAAAGGCAAACGGTCAGGGCAGACGATCCATGATGTGGGGCTATATAAATTATATCCTTTTTTCGGTTTGCTGCCAAAACTGACGCGCCGGCAATTTGATGACCAGATTGATTTATTGTTCGCCAAAAATACAATTTTAATAGAGGAAAACGGTTATTATGCAATGACGGGGCATGGGAAGGAACTCGCTGCACAATCATTGTTCATTCCTTTTGACGGCTGGCATTATCGCGGGAATGAGCATTTGTTTTTTGGGCGACTTTCACTCATTGTTCAAAGTTTATCACATCAGCTGCATCATAAAAAGGCGTTTATACCGATTGAAAGAAACGAACAAACACAGCAATGGGTGCGCCAATTTCTAATGCGGCATCGTTATCAAAACCGGCTGCTCCAACAGGCACTATTCAATGAAATGACCGCCAGTTTATCACGGCTTGACATAAAGGAAAACATGAAAGAATTGCTTATGTACCGATTAACAGGCTACAATGAACCCGGGTTTACATGGCAGCAGCTTGCATTCGGGTATGAAATGCAGGAAATCGATGTTCAGCTTCTTTATATTAGCGGGCTTCATGCATGGCTGAACGAATTGCACCGTGAAAAATCCAGCTACCCGTTATTGAATGATATTATGCAAAATATCCGTGCCGAAGTACTGTTGACCGCCTCAGCGAGCAGTACTGCACAGCTCTACAAAAACGGGCGGACATTGGAGGAAATTAGCCATATCCGCCGTTTGAAAATTAGCACGATTGAAGACCATATCGTCGAACTCGCGATGAATGAAATGGACTTTTCCATAGAACCATTCGTCACAGCGGAAGAACAGCAGCAAATTTTGACAGCAGTTGAAGATTACGAAACGAAGCGTTTAAAAAATTTGAAGGAAATACTGCCTAACTTCACCTATTTTCAATTGCGGTTGACGCTGGCGAAAGGAGCGGAGACATTATGAATTTACAAAATGCTTTAAAGAAATATTTTGGGTATGGAACATTTCGGCCGGGGCAGGAAGAAATTATTGAAAACATTTTGAATGGGAAAGATGTTGTCGCTATTTTACCGACTGGCATGGGGAAATCGCTTTGCTACCAGCTACCGGGGTATTTATTTAAAGAACCGGTTTTAATTGTATCGCCGCTATTATCGCTCATGCAAGACCAAGTCGATCAGCTGAAGCAAATGGGGGAAAAACGGGTAGTTGCACTCAATTCGTTTTTAACAGCGGAACAAAAAAATTATGCCCTTCACTTTTTACAGGAATACCGCTTTATTTTCATCTCTCCTGAAATGCTCCTGCAACCCCAAGTAAGAAAACGTATCGCAGAAATCCAATTGTCATTGATTGTCGCGGATGAAGCGCATTGCATTTCGCAATGGGGCTTCGATTTTCGGCCGGACTATTTGCGGATTGGGGAAGTATTGCCGGAAACGAACCGGCCGCCGATTCTTGCGTTATCTGCGACGGCAACAGATTCGGTGTTGCGGGATATTAAACTGTATTTAAAAATGGATATGCCTTTTCAATATATGCATGCTGTGAATCGGCAAAACATCCATTTAGCGAAAAAAATGTTTTCGCTAAAAGAGGAAAAAATTGAATGGATTGTCGATCACGTAAAAAAGACTGCAGGACCAGGGATTATTTATACGCAATCCAGATCAAAAGCTGAGGCGATCAGCTTGCGGCTTTTACAGCAAAACATTGCGGCGGCTGCCTATCATGCAGGTAAGGAAGCGCAGGACCGGCAGTTTATTCAGCAGCAATTTTTGTCTGGTCAGCTTGAGTGGATTGTCGCAACAAATGCTTTCGGAATGGGTGTGCATAAAGACAATGTACGGCAAGTCATTCATGAAACAATGCCTGCCACATTGTCGAATTATATGCAGGAAATCGGGCGGGCGGGACGAGACGGGAAATCGGCTGTCGCGTTTTTGCTGTACAGCGATGGGGATGAGCAATTTGCAAAATTCATCGCTACGGAAGATTTGCCGAAAGATGCTCATATTGAACGATTTATGCAAACAGCTGCTGCTGGTGAACAGCCGCAATCGCTAGTCGCGAAAGGGGAAATGTCCGAAGTTGCGTTCCGGGTATTAAGTTACTGGCTGGTGCGGGAATCAGCCGAGGAGGTTAAAGGGCGAATGCTGGCACTGCAGTTGAAAAAGTTTGAAGAAGTTCAACTTGTGCTTAGGCTGATTGAACAGCCTGAATGCATGCGCAGGCAAGTGGTCCATTACTTTGGCCAACAACTAATCGAACAACAGGAAAATTGCTGTACAAACTGCGGAATGGAACTATCCAGCCTTGTATTGGCAAGGGAGGCTTCGAAAGCAGCAGTCAAAATGACAAACTGGCAACAGCGCCTTGAGAAAATACTGCTGCGAAACTCGTAATCTATTGGCGAACCGTTTACTTTTTTGTAGAAATTCGTCATAATGAAGTTATATTTTTAGTAGTTGGAGGGGGTGCAGACCATGACAAAAGAAGATTACCGTGAAAAGGTTGAGGAGCATCGTCAAGAGATTGATCTACATAACGAGTCAGGTTCAAAAATTTCACGTGTTAGCCGACACCGGAAAAAAGGCGCAAAAAAACAATCAAGCCCAATCATGACTATATTAACGATTGTCTTAATTTTTATACCTTTATCGATTTTAGGTTATGTATGGCTAATATATGAACCTAGCACTTCTGCAAGCGAAAAGGAAAATGTGGAAGAACAGGATGGTTTAGTAGTGGAGATTCAAAAGCAAGACCCGGAAGCTTCCGGATCTGCTGGCGACGATGATGACAAAGAGGGAACAAATGATGAAAATAAAGCGTCTGACAATTCGGCAAAAGCTGATGAAAAGGCGGAAAAAGAACGTTTAGCGGCTGAAGAAGCGAAAAAGGCTGAACAAAAAACGAAACAAAAAGAAGCGGAAGAGGCAAAAAAGGCTGAAGAAGCTCAAAAAGTTGCCGCTGCTAAAGCGAAAGAGCTAGAAGAACAGAAAAAGGCCCAAGAAGCGGCTAAAGCACAGCAGAAAACGCACACGGTCCAATCGACAGATAATCTATACCGCATTGCGTTAAAGTACTATGGCAACGGTAGTCCTGCATATATTGAGAAAATAAAGTCTGCAAATAATTTATCATCAGATAGTATTTCGGCGGGGCAAGTTTTAGTAATCGTCCCGTAATCCGACTTCTGCAGCCAGTATTTTTACACTTGCTGAAAGAAGTTAAGCCTTTTGCACATAGAACAGATTTTGAAGGTTTTTTGAGCATACTCGAAAAAAGGTGAGCGCAATTACGTGTTGGCGTAATTTTGATGCACTTCGTATAACGACTTGGAAAAAGACGAACCTTATTGGCACTCGTCTTTTTCTTTGTTAACAAAGCATTAAAAATGGATATTGTATTAATAGTCTTTTTTGAATTGGAGGATCGTGTATGGTCATTATAAGCATCATCGGAGTTGCGTGTATCGGAATGCTTCTTTTCATGTACAGGGAGGCAAATGAAAATAATCTTCGCATACATGAAGTCAAAACAGCAGGCAAGCAAGAAACGGTACATTTATTTTTTATTTCAGATACACATGCACGTAAAATTGACGAGTCAATGATTGCTTCGATAAACAAAAAAGTGGATGCTGTAATTATAGGCGGTGATTTTGTGGATCGCCGCACAACAGAAGAAACATTGCTCCATAATATAAGCATTGTCAAACAACTCGGACCAGCCTATTTTGTTTGGGGAAACAACGATGTGGAATATGGTGAACAGAAGCTTCGCCGACTTTTGGCTCAGCACGGAATTACAATAATCGAAAACACTTCGATAAAGCTGGATGGCGAAAATGGTCTTGCCGTCAGTGCGGTGTCCTATCGCCCTGGGAATGAGAATATCCAGCGGGCAATCGGGCATTGCCAAGAAGATATGACTGTTTTCATCTCCCATAATCCTGAGCTGTTCGCAAAAGTGCATAAACAGTTTCAGCCAATGCTTAGTATCGGGGGACATTTGCACGGTGGCCAAATCCGCCTTGGCAAATTCGGAATACAACCACACGGTTATTTCAGAAAAATTCGAGCACGCTATGAACTAGTAAGCAATGGCTATGGCACGACTCTTTTGCCATTGCGCCTCGGTGCAAAACCGGAATGCCATCTCATTGCAATCAAGTTTGAGCAAAAATAATTGGAATGGTAAAAATAACAGTATAATATAGTAAGTGGATTTGAATAAGGAGATGTTACTATGCAAAAGGTAGAAGCAATCATTGTCGGTGGAGGCCCATGTGGATTGGCAGCAGCGATTGAACTACAAAATATCGGATTGTCCCCAATCGTCATCGAAAAAGGGAATATCGTCAATGCGATTTACAATTACCCGACACATCAAACATTTTTCAGTACGAGCGAAAAGCTGGCGATTGGCGATGTGCCTTTTATTATTGAGGAACGGAAACCAAAGCGTAATCAGGCACTCGTCTATTACCGCGAAGTAGTAAAGGCAAAAAAGATTCATGTAAACCGTTTTGAAATGGTAAAAAGCGTGAAAAAGATGAATGGTTTCTTCACAGTGCAAACAGACAAAGTAATGTATGAAACGCCCTATGTGGTCATCGCAACAGGCTATTATGATAACCCGAATTTCTTGAATATACCTGGTGAAAATCTGCCGAAAGTGCATCATTATTTTAAGGAGGCCCATCCGTTTTTCGATTTGAATGTTGTCGTCATCGGCGGGAAGAACTCCGCGATCGATGCAGCGCTGGAGCTCAATAAGGCAGGCGCTCATGTTACGGTAGTATATCGTGGCAGCGATTATTCTCCGAGCATTAAGCCATGGGTATTGCCGGAGTTTTTGGGACTTGTCCGTGAAGGAGAAATTGCGATGCATTTTAATACGGAAGTCAAGGAAATATCCGAAGCTGAAGTGTTCGTGGAAGTGGACGGTGTTGCCCGAACATTGCAAAACGATATCGTATTTGCGATGACAGGCTATCATCCGGACCATAGCTTCATTCGTGCGATGGGTGTGGACATTGATGAAGAAACAGGCCGGCCGTCATTCAATTCCGAATCAATGGAAACGAATATCGAAAATTTATTCATTGCCGGGGTGATTGCGGCAGGGAATAATGCCAATGAAATTTTCATCGAAAATGGCCGTTTCCACGGAAACTTAATCGCTAAAAAAATTGCTCGTCAAATTACATAAGGGGTGAATTTCTTGAAGAAAAAAGTGGTGCTCATTACGACAGGCGGAACAATTGCAAGTACGCGAAATGATAAAAACAAATTAGAATCCGGCAAGTTGGATGGCGAGGCGATTTTGGCGATGTGCCAGCTTGAAAACGAGCTTGACATTGAATTGATCGACTTGTACCAAATACCATCGATGCATATGACATTCGAAAATTTGAATCTGTTAAACAAAACAATCACGAATGTTTTTAATGATCATACAGTAAGCGGAATTGTTGTAACACATGGTACGGACAGTCTAGAGGAAACAGCGTATTTCCTGGAATTGACGATTAATGATGAACGGCCGATTATCGTGACAGGCTCTCAAAAGTCCCCTGGCGATATCGGGACGGACGTTTACTCGAATTTACGAAATTCTTTATTGGTTGCTTCCAGCGATGAAGCAAAAAATATAGGTATTTGTGTTGTGTTTAACGAAAAGATTCTACATTCGAAATATGTTAAGAAAATCCACTCTTCAAGTATTAACGGCTTTGGCGCAATTGGCTATGGGATGCTTGGCTTTATTGATAACGATGAAGTCGTCATTTATCAAAAGCCGACACATAAAGAAGTATATGAAATTAAAGAAAGCTATCCTACTGTGGAAATTGCTTTCGCTTACTTAGGTGCGAGTTCGCTTATTTTGGATGCACTTTATGAAGCGGATGTGGAAGGGGTAGTACTCGTCGGTGCAGGCAGGGGTCAGGTTGCGCCGCATATGATGGGTGCGATCGAAAAGCTTTGCCGAAAAGGCACGAAAGTGGTTTTGACAACATCGACGGAGGAAGGACGCGTTTTCCCTACATACGATTATTATAGCAGCGCAAATAATTTAAAAGATACGGGTGTTATTATGGGCGGCGACTTTGATCCGAAAAAGGCGCGTCTCAAGCTATTATTGATGCTAGCAAATGGCAACACAAACTTTGAAACATTTATGCATTAATACGGAAAATCATGTTAAGCCAATCTCGCATTTCATAGAAAAGGGGATTGGCTTTGCTGAAAAGGCTCTCATTCTGACCGAAAACAAAAAAATTAGCTAATAAAATTATAGCGGTACAGGATTTCCTCGATAATTCCTTAATAAACAAACTTAGGCAAAAATATTAATCACGCACTAAAAGGCATATGCCATTTTTATTAGTTCCGTCTGTAAACATTGGATTTCCATCATTAAAGCATTGAATAATGTAACTTTATAACGCAACTGCATTTTAGCCGATTTTATCCCATTGCTTAGGAATGAACAATAACCCAGCATATTTGTGCGAAATTTTATACAAATATTGGTTATTGTTCACCGTGATGAAAAAAATAGTGCTATACTATTTAATAGTTGAGAAACGAAAGGAGCCGGCAAAATGTTTATACTTCTATCAGCAGCTATCGCGCCGGGTTTAGCCCTTTTAAGCTATTTTTATTTACGCAATGAAATGGATACAGAGCCAAGGCGTACATTGTTGCATTCATTCATTTATGGTGCGATTATAACATTCCCCGTTTTATTCTTACAATTTATTTTGGAAGAGGAACAAACGTTTACCAATCCTTTTTTTATTAATGTTATTTTTACAAGTTCACTAGAAGAATTTGTGAAATGGCTCATAATTTTTGCCGTCATTTTGCGCCATGTCGAATTTGATGATCCGTATGATGGTGTTTTGTACGGTGCTGCAGTATCATTAGGATTTGCGACAGTGGAGAACGTAATTTATTTATTATCTTTTGGGATTGATCAGGCTTTTATGCGTGCGGTTTTGCCCGTATCGAGCCATGCATTGTTCGGTGTTGTAATGGGATACTACTATGGAAAAGGAAAGTTTTCGAGCGACGAAATCCAGAAAAAATATATTGCGCTTGCACTGCTTGCGCCGATCGGGCTTCATTTTATGTATAACTCTATCTTAATGCTGGAAGAGTATTTTATGTATGCAATGCTGCCGTTTATGTTTTTCCTATGGTGGTTTGCATTGCGAAAAGTAAAGCAGGCGCACGAACATTTAATAGAGCATTTATCACGGAGCGGTGAGATATAAAGGGTTTGTTGCAAAATTTATTTTGTGGCAAATCCTTTTTTTCATTAGCAGGAAAATTATAATAGCCGCTTTATTATCTTCCTGGGACTCCTCATTAAAAGAGATGCTTCCTGCCATTTTTGATGCGAAATGTAATTTTCTAATGTATAAACTTTTCGATTTCTTCCATCCTACTGAAAAAAGGAGTGGAAATGTCATTGAAAAAGATTGTCTTGTTCGTATTGATTATGGCAAGTGGATTTGCGGGTCATACATTCGCATTTTCAAATCAAGAAGTGCAGCGCGGTGCATTCGGTGATGATGTGATTGAGCTGCAGGCACGACTTCAATATTTAAGTTTTTACCACGGGGAAATTGACGGGAAATTCGGCTATGGCACGTATTGGGCGCTTCGTAATTTCCAGGAACAATACGGGCTCCCTGTAGACGGTATTGCCGGAAAGACGACAAAGGAAAAGCTTGTAAACAATTCGGATTTTGATAAAGCATATGTACACAAGCAAATCAATGAAGGAAATCGATTCACGTATTATGGAGGCACGCCGCTGGAGAATCAAGTGAAAAAAGGCGGAGGAGGTTCCAATTCAACAACTTCGATGCAACTGCCGCCAGGGTATACGGAGCAGGATCTGCAGATTTTGGCGAATGCTGTGTACGGTGAATCCCGCGGAGAGCCTTATGAAGGACAAGTAGCCGTTGCAGCCGTCATTTTAAATCGATTGGAATCACCTGAATTCCCTGATACGATTTCGGAAATTATATTTCAGCCATTGGCATTCACGGCGGTGGCGGACGGCCAAATTTGGCTGGAGCCGAATGAACGGGCGAAGCAGGCGGTTTTGGATGCGATTAACGGGTGGGACCCTTCCGAAAATGCACTGTATTATTTCAATCCGGTGACAGCGACAAGTAAATGGATTTGGACAAGACCTCAGATTAAACAAATTGGCGAGCATATTTTTTGCTTGTAAGTAGGTGTAAAACATGAAAAACTTTGCGTATTTATTAGGTTTGTTCGTTGTTATATTGGCATTTGTATCTTTTGATTTATTTACTCAAAACAAACAGCTTGAGCGATCTGTTTTTGCGGCCCAGACGAGGGATTTATCCGCGGCGACCGAAAAATTATCGACATTGCATACGACAGTTGAGCAATCTTTGCTGTTCCAGGACGAAAAAGCGTTAAACAACGAATTGGACTCGATTTGGAGAATGAGCAGCGATTTAAGAAAGTCTGTAGCCAATTTGCCGTTGCAGGCAGAAGTCCAGAATGAATGGATGCGCTATTTGGGCAAAATCGGGGATAATGCAAAGCAAGCAGCGGCTACCGGCGATTATGAAAATTGGCGCGAGAAAATGAATACTGTTGCATCCAATTTGCATGCATTTGCGGAAGAATGGAATGTCGCAACCGTCGCGTTTTACGAAAATGACGGGGATTTTAAAAAATGGACTACGAATCATACGACAGATTTAAACGAATCGCCGTTCATGAATGTATCGAAACAATTGAAGTCGTATAACGAAACCGATTTTCCTTTAACGGCAAGTGAATCAGATTTTGAAAAAAAGCGCGACTTGCAGCATATAAAGGATGAAAAAATCACAAAAAATGAAGCAATGCAGAAATTCAAAAACTTCTTCCCTAAAATCGATGATGCCCTTGTCACTGTCACAAAAAGCAGTGATGATGCACCATATCCTTTCTATCATATTCAATTTGTCCATGGTTCGAAAATCGGCTATGCTGATATAACGGAAAACGGGGGACATCTGCTTTCATTTTTGCTTGAACGCCCTGTGAAAAAAAATGCGCTGTCACATGTAGAAATATTGAATACGGCACAAAGCTTTATGAAAAAGGTTGGCTATACCGATGTTCAGCTTTCGGAATCACGTGAAAATCACGAAGCATGGCACTTTGTATTCACTAGAGTATACGGCGAAGATGGAGCTCTTGTTTATCCGGACAGCATTCAAGTGAAGGTTGCGAAGGATAATGCGGAAATTTTAGGTGTTAATGCAATGGAGTATATCCAGGAGGAAAAAATTGCAAAACAAGGCGAAGTGCCGATCAATTGGGAACAGTTTTTCTCAGAGCATGTAACTGTGCAAGACATGCAAAAAATATATACGACAAACGCCAATCTACAACTTCGTAAATGTTATGAAGTAATCGCGAAATTGGACAATCAAGCCCAAGATACGTATAGAATCGTAATTGACGCTGAATCGCATGAAGTAATAAAGAATGAAAGGCTGCATTAATTATGCCAAAAAGCTATTTGTAAAAATATAGCTAAATTCATTCTCCCGTGAGATAATGGATATAATTATTTATCTGATGGGGAGAGGCAAATGGAACTGAAGATTGGGACACAATTAATATTGGAGCCAACATATACCGAAAGAGTCGAAAAATTTAAATGCAGAGTCGTGGAAAAGCACAGCAATATGATTTTTATCGATTACCCGATTAATGTGGCGACAAAGAAAACAGCTTTTTTAATAGATGGAGCTCAATTCCGTGTAACGTTTAGTACCGAAGCAAAGGAGAGCTACTGCTTCAATTCGGAAGTTTTGGGACGCAAAGGCGGTAATGTTCAAATGATCATGCTTGCCTGTCCTCCTGCCGAAGAGTTTATTAAAATCCAGCGCAGGGAATATGTTCGCGTGGAAACGCCTGTGGACATTGCGATTGAACATGAAGGGCGAAAATTCCAATTTGCCGCGGAAGATATTAGTGCGGGCGGTACTTTAATCCATATGAAAACCCCGGTAAGCTTTAGAGAAGGCGACACGGTGAATGCTTTTATCGTATTGCCATTTTCAAATGGGGAAATTCGATATGTGGAGACAGATGCGATAGTAGTGAAAATCTTTAACCGTGATGAGATGCAAGTGGCATCGTTGAACTTTACAGATACGGACGATTTTGATAAACAGCAAATTGTACGTTTCTGCTTCGAGCGTCAAGTACTTATCCGGAAAAAAGAATTGAACGCATTATAATTAGCGAAAGGTCTAAAAAGTAAAATTCTTTTTAGATCTTTTTTTTGTACAGGAATGGGATATTTCCTTTGTACGGGATGTTTGAATATGGGGAGGGCTTTTTCAAATATATGTTGTTTCTTTCTAAAAAAAGTATGATTTGAAGGCCAATATTTTTTGGATTATGATACAATATCAACGGAAAGTAGGGATTTGATTATGATAAAAAAAATTCAAATTGCGATAGATGGCCCTGCAGGTGCAGGAAAGAGCACAATTGCGAAAATCGTGGCGGAAACACTCCAATTTACGTATATCGATACAGGAGCAATGTACCGTGCAGTAACGTATAAAGCAATGAATGAAAACATACAATTACATGACGCGAAAGCAATCGAAACAATGCTGCATAATACAAAGATTGCATTGGAGCCATCAGGGCAAGGCCAGCTTGTTTTTGTGGATGGACAAAATGTCACTGAGGCAATCCGTTCGAATGAAGTGACTTCCAATGTTTCAGAGGTAGCGGCACATGCGAATATTCGCGAAATTCTTGTCGCGATGCAGCAGAAGTTGGCGGCGGACGGCGGTGTCGTAATGGACGGCCGTGATATTGCAACACATGTATTAAAAGATGCAGAGCTTAAAATATTCATGTCGGCAACAGTGGAAGAACGTGCACGTCGACGCTTCCTTGACAATGAACGTCGAGGAATTCCTTCATCAATCGAATCATTGCAGGAGGAAA
The DNA here is from genome assembly GCF_051967575.1 of Solibacillus silvestris. Classification (NCBI taxonomy): domain Bacteria; kingdom Bacillati; phylum Bacillota; class Bacilli; order Caryophanales; family Caryophanaceae; genus Solibacillus; species Solibacillus silvestris. The sequence continues at coordinate 46,908 of NZ_JBQCJW010000002.1, read as the reverse complement.
TCGCGCTTCGGGACAAGCTTGACAGCGAGCGTGAGGCATCACCTCTCATCCAAGCAGATGATGCATTATTTTTGGATACGACATATTTGACAATTGAAGAAGCGGCAGAGGAAATTTTGAAACTGGCGCAGCAGAAAATGCAATAAATGATGGAGCTATCTTAGCCGACGCACGAAATTTCTGAAAATAAAGGGTTATTTTTTGTTTTTGTTGAACTTTTCGAATAAAATAAAAGTGGAATATGCGAAGGAGGGTTACATATGTCTGAGGAAATGAATTTAGGGTCAAACCAACAATTTCAAGAAGGAGATATAGTGAAAGGTGTCGCTGAACAAGTTGATGAGAAGTCAGTGACAGTTTCGATCGAAGGTGCACCTTTTGACGGAATTATACCTATTAGCGAACTTTCAAGCTTACACATTGAAAAAGCTTCCGATATAGTTTCAGTTGGCGATCAGCTAGAGCTAATGATTACGAAAGTGGAAGAAGAGAATTTTGTTTTATCGAAGCGTAAAGTCGATGCACTTCAAGCATGGGGTGTGTTAAAAACGAAATTCGAATCTGGTGAAGTATTCGAAGCAGAAGTGAAAGATGTTGTGAAAGGCGGACTTGTCGTAGATTTAGGCGTGCGCGGTTTCGTTCCAGCTTCACTCGTAGAAGATTATTTTGTAGAAGATTTTGATGACTATAAAGGTAAAACACTGAAATTGAAAATCACAGAGTTGGATAAAGAAAAGGGACGACTTATTTTATCTCATCGTGCCGTGCTTGAGGAAGAAAAAGCGTCGAAAAAACAACAGGTTATCCAAAACATTCAGCAGGGCGATGTGCTGGAAGGAAAAGTGCAGCGCTTGGCGAAATTCGGCGCGTTCATTGATTTAGGCGGCATCGACGGGCTTGTTCATATTTCGCAAGTGGCCCATGAGCATGTGGAAGATATTTCCGCCGCCCTGCAAGAGGGTCAATCTGTAAAAGTAAAAGTGCTGTCCGTTGATGTAGACAATGAGCGTGTGTCGCTATCGATTAAAGACACATTGCCTGGTCCATGGACAAACATTGAAGAGAAGGCGGCAAAAGGAACTGTATTGGCAGGTACTGTAAAGCGTCTTGTTACATTCGGTGCATTCGTTGAAGTATTCCCGGGTGTTGAAGGGCTTGTCCACATTTCCCAAATCTCGCACAAACATATAAACACACCGCACGAGGCTTTAAAAGAAGGTCAGGAAGTGGAAGTGAAAGTGCTTGAGGTAAACGAAGGCGAAAAACGTCTCGCACTCAGCATCAAGGCATTGCAGGAAGATTCAGCGATCGACGAAGACTTCGACTACGAGCTACCGGAAGAGAATAAAGGCTTCTCATTCAGCGACGTAATCGGCGATCAGTTAAAGGGCTTTAAAAAAGAATAACAAACAAAAAAGGCTATGGACTAGCTTAATTTTATAACACAACATAAAACATCTTCGGAATCGGTATGTATATAGTCACACATACATTATTCCGGGGGTGTTTTTTCTATGTCGAGCCATAGAATCTGCAGCAGCTAACAATGGTGTTCTGATGTCTGAGCTATAAGAGAGGAGAAGAAATAAGCGGAGTTTTTACTGTTAAGTGTGGAATATACTTTGTTTTGAAGGTGTATAAGGGAAGTTATTTCGCCTATGCAAAATAAAACTATCCATTTTCCTTGTGTTCAAATTGATAGGCGCAATCCCTCCGTCTATCCAAATAAAAGGGCGCTTTAGCATTTTTTATAAAGCGCCATTGAATGGCCTTCAATCTTAATACCCATTTTAAAAGTTCCATCTATTTCCTCATATTTATCGAAATGAAACATATGCTTTGAAGTGGTTAATTATGTAATAGTACACTGAAAACAGCTTTTTTGGCAGAAGTTATAGAGTTAACGATGGCCGTAATAATAAAGGGCAATCTTTGAAATTCTGCGGTACTATTCTAGATTTTCATGGAATATAGCTGAGTGAGGAGGAGCGTTTCATTGAACATTACTGTAAAGAAAAAGTCTCTCGGCCGCAGCCGTAAGCTTGTGTCGGTATCATATGAGCTCGCACAAAGGCCGCGCACGCTAAGGGATTTGCTATGTGAGCTTGTCGCAATTGAAATCGAAGGCTACAATGGCGCCGATACGCTGCTGCATTTTTTAACGGAGAGCGACGAGGCGAATTTAGCTGAGACTGGGCACATTAAATTTTCGACCATTACGCCGCATGAGCAGAAAAATATTGAAAAAAGCATTCGCGCGATGGAACTGGCATTTGAGGACGGGCTCTTTAAGGTATTGCAGGGGCAGCATATGTATGGATCCTTGGACGATGGAATTCATTCCGAGGAAACAGATTGGACATTTATTAAGCTGACATTTTTAGCAGGAAGATAGGAGGGGTATTGTGACAATTACTACAATGGAGCAATTACAATTGCAAATTACCGAAGAAACGGGCTATGACAGTTATGATATTGCATCTGCATTTAATCAATTATCACTTGAAACGTTTACAGATTTAAAGGAGAGCGAGCTATTCGCATTTTTGCGGTCTGTTCTATCGAAGGAGCGTATGGTGCTGTTTGAGGAAATGCTTGATTTGCTGCAAACGCTCCCGTACAGTCAATCGTATTACCGCCGTTCGTACCGGGCGCCGGGTTGTGTAATGATGTACGGTACACGCATCGCGAAAATCATCCTTCATTTGAAAAATCAGCCGGAGTACGATTTTTATGAGGTGTTTGCGCATAACGGGAAAACGGACTATGAAAATGGAAGCTGGCAGTTTGTTACAAACGAGCATAAGCCGATTGTTTCAGCAGAATTGTTTACATATGAACTAGCGGTCAAATTGAATGCAAAAGAGGCGCGCCTTGAGGCAATAATACGTGAAATTTTATGGAAAAACGGCGCACATCCATTGTATAACAAGGAACTCATCCGCGGCATTATCATGTCTCAAAATGAGGAAATGCATCAGCTGCTGGCAAATGTTTTATTAGCGGCGAAAAATCAGGAGGGCGTGCGTCAAGTAATAACCGAATCGATTGATGAAGGCTCTCTTAAAAGTCAGCTGGCATTTATGAAAGTGATTCTAGAGCATGATTTATTGCGTTTTTCATCTGTGGCGCGCGCAATCGATGTTTGGTTTGGGCTCGGCTATGATGTGTCCGAAAGCAGGCAATTGCAGTACGTGCTGCAAACGGGCTACGCAGCGCTGCAGGATGATGCGCTTATTGAAACATTGCTTTCGAGCAGCAGTAATTTAGATATATTTATTGCCCTCTGGTGCATCGGGAGTCGGGATATTAATGATGTGCTGGAACGTGCCGATTATTTATTGTCGCGCGAGGATTATGTTCAACAAACGCTGCTGTACACACTGCGTAATATGGAAATTAACGGTCGTGTAAGCCATTTAGTGTATCCGTATATGCTGAAAACGACTAATTTAGTGACATTCTTATATGGTTTTAAATTAGTCGCGACGTATCTTCCGTATGGCTCGCGCTATTCGGATAAGGATGAGCGGCAAACTGTGCAGGAATTTTTTGACGAGCATCCTTGGTTGGCAGAACATGCTGCACAATGGTTGGAAAAAGTCGAGCAATTTATCGGTGAATTCCGCGGGGACACTTATACAGTTGATCGCACACCATTCACGTTTTTACATGCGACTTTCAGTAAGCTTGAGCTATTTAAGCTACAGCTTCTATTAGCGATTTATTTGGAGGATGATAGTTATATAGCTGCGCTTGCGGCAAACGTTTCAAAAATGTCCGTTGATTGCCGGGAATATTTTTATTTCTTTGCTCCAGCGTGCATGGGGAATTATGACCTGCTGCTGCCGGCGATTAAGGACCGCAGCTCAGGTGTTCGATTTGATGCAATTAAACAGCTTAAGCATATTCAGTTCCCGCTTGAAAAAATGAAGCAACATATCCCGTCGCTGCTCTCGTTAAAAGCAGGAGATATGCGCATTGCAGTCATTGAGCTTTTAAAAGGGCAACCAATTGACCAAATTGAGGCGATGGCTGAGGAGCTATTGCAGAGCAAAAAGGAAAATGTACGGCTTGGCATTTTAGAGCTATTAGTAGAGTGTAAGGGACAGCTGACGAAGAGCGATTGGGCAAGCTATTTACCGGAACCGACTGCCAAGGAATTAAAGTATCTCCGTCAGTTTGAGGAGACGAGGGAAAACTTTTTAGCCGAGCCGATGGAGCCGATTCATTATATTATAGAGCCGGAAACGGATATGTATTACACGTTCAAAGATTTTATTTATCATGACTTTGAGCTGTTGGAGGAGAAGCTGCAGCCACTTCGGGCGCTTATTGAGAAGCATGCTGAAGTGGAGTACGAACGGGAAAACTATTATGGTGAAAATATTAGCACACTGATCGGGAATTATTTGCAGGCGGATGCGAGTAAAGCGAAAATGCCGGGTTCTATCGATGAGCTGCCATTGGCGGAGGTGTGGGTAGATTGGCTGCTGAAAAGTGATGTAACGGTAGATGATGTATGCTGCTATTTATATGCAAAAGCAGTAGGGGTCAACAAGTATTGGTTCCGTCGGGGGCTCACAGATGAGGCCGAGGCGTTTTTCGACGACTATGTGCCGGTTGAGCGACAGCAGGTCATCTTCAATTTGTTCGGCGATGCACTTTATGAGCAGCAATTATCGACGATTATGCATTATGTGCTAGCGGACGGGGATGCTCCGCTGCAAACGATGCTGCGCGGGCAGCTTGAAGAGGTTGCTTTTGATTATGGGCTGTTTTGCAGCAATATGCTGTGCGAGTTTGCAAGCAATGGTTATGACGCGGATTTGGGCGAAAAGTATAAGGGACAGCCTTACACAGCGATTGACATTGAATTTTTCAGTGCCGCGCTTTCCGCTATGGGGACATATGTACGCTCACCGCAGCAGATTATCCAATATTTCTATACAGTGGCGCAGTTTTTTGAGCGCGTAGAGGAGCAGTTTGAATATATCTCACTTGCGGGCGTTGTTTCAGGCTTTAGCGCGGGGATTTTAACGGAAAAGCATGTGCGCCGTATTTTGTGCATGAAAAAATTCCACTATGTACTCGAGCAGCGACAAGGGGATATTCAGTTAATAGGGCAATATGCGCGCGGTCAGGATATGTTGTCAATCATCGATGAGCTGAAGGAGTTTGTTATTGAGGAAGAGCTGTGCCGCGGAGATTTGGAGACGGAAACGACTGAAATGGTGCGCCATATTAGGAGCGTCAGTGGGATTGACTACTTTGTCCGTCTATTACAGGTATTAGACGGCGAAAAATTAAGCCGTCAATGGATGTATGGCGTGCAGACAAGGAAGGACAGTTTATCGAATTTATTAGGGAAAGTTGTGCTGAATCGGCAAGAAACGAACGAAGAATGCTTTGCGAAGCTGGACGCGGCAGGCTTTACGGATGCACGATTAATTGAGGCGATGCTCTATAATTCGGCGCTTATCCCCCTTATTAGTGAATATATTGGCTGGGACGGGCTTGAAGAGGTGGCGTGGTATTTTATCGCACATACATCGGAGTCCACATCGGATTTTGAAACGGCGAAAATCATGGAATACAGTGCGATTCCGGTAGCGGACTTCCAGCGAGGAGCCTTTGACCGCACATGGTTTGTAAATGCGCGCGCGAATCTTACACAGCAGCAGTTTAATCAAGTGTATGATGCGGCGAAGTATGCGTCGTCCGGCTCGAACCACAGGCGCGCCCAGCTTTATGCACGTGCGACATTAGGTGAGCTGGACGGTGTGCAGCTAAAAGAGGAAATTGCAGCGAAACGAAATAAAGATAAGCTGCGTGCCTATAGCCTAATGCCTGCAAATATGGGCGAGGCAAAGGAACGTTATTTATTTTTCCGGCAGTTTTTAAAGGAAAGCCGCCAGTTTGGTGCCCAGCGCCGTGCGAGTGAGGCCGAATCGGTGGAGATGGCGATTTTCAATCTTGCGCAACAGGTTGCAAGCGGCAATACGACGCAGTTCATGTGGCAAATGGAACAGGAGCGCTATAAGGAGCTCGAAGCATTTTTTACACCGCTGGATATTGATGGCGTCCAGCTGTGCCTTGTACAGGAAGGGCAAAAGGTTGAACTCGAAATTATGAAGCAAGGTAAAGCGATAAAATCCGTGCCGAAAAAGCTAGCGAAGCATCCGGAAGTGCTTGCTGTGCAGTCGGCGAAAAAAGAGCTGACGGACCAATACCGTCGCATGAAGCAGCAGCTAGAGGAGTCGATGTGCGAGGAAGTGCTGTTTGATGCTGCGATTATTTATGGGCTGCTTGAAAATAGGCTGCTTGCAGGGCTATTAAGCAATTTAATTTGGCAACAGGGCGACCGCTTTTTTGCGATTTCGGACAAGCAGTTTATTACTTCTAAGTATACGGTAACACTTGTTGCAGGCGATATTCAAATCGCGCACCCGGCACACTTTTTCGAAGCAGGGAATTGGCGCGAATGGCAGCACTTTGTATTTGAGCAGGGCTATAAGCAGCCATTTAAGCAGGTGTTCCGCGAGTTTTATTTACCGACAAAGGGTGAGCGAGAGCAGCTGTCCACAAACCGCTTTGAAGGCTACCAAATTCAGCCGACGAAAGCAGTCGCGCTCTTAAAGTCGCGTGGCTGGAAAACGGGTTATTATGAGCCGCTGCGCAAAATTTCTTATCGCTATAATGTCATTGCGTATGCGGATTTCGTTTATGATGCCTATACGCCTGCCGATGTAGAGATGCCTACGCTTGAGGACATTTATTTTGCATGGCGTCTGACGTCCAAAAAGGCAAGGCTTGATGAGGTGGCACCTGTATACTTTAGCGAGGTTATGCGAGATTTGGATTTAGTTGTCAGTGTGGCGCATGCAGGAGATGTAGATCCGGAAGCCTCGCACTCGACGGTTGAAATGCGTGCGGTCATTGCTGAGGAAATGATTCAATTATTCCAATTAAGCAATGTGCAGGTTAAGGCGCCGCATATTATTATTAAAGGCAGCATGGGCGACTATACGATTCATTTAGGCAGCGGCAATGTGCATCAGCTGGGCGGCGCGATGATCCCTGTCATTGCGATTCCTTCGCAGCAACGCGGTCGCGTATTTTTACCGTTTGTTGATGAGGACCCGAAAACAGCGGAAATTAGTGCCAAATTATTGTTGTTTGCGGATGATGAAAAGATTAATGACCCGAATATTCGGGCGAGCATTCGGCAATAAAATGGAGGAAGCGGGGTAAATGGATTCATTTGCTTCACGCATACATTTCGAATGTTGCAAAAAAATGATATAATAACCAAATTCGTGTATAATACGGAAAGACAAGAGTTTGGAAGGATGAAGTACAGATGACAAAACCAGTAATCGCCATCGTAGGACGTCCGAACGTAGGTAAATCGACAATTTTTAACAGGATCGTCGGGGAACGTGTATCGATCGTGGAAGATATTCCGGGTGTAACACGTGACCGCATTTACAGTTCGGCTGACTGGCTGGCACATGAATTTAATATTATCGACACTGGTGGTATAGAGATTGGCGATGAGCCATTTTTGGAACAAATCCGTCAACAGGCGGAAATCGCGATTGAAGAGGCGGATGTTATTATTTTCATGACAAATGGGCGTGAAGGTGTAACTGCTGCAGATGAGCAAGTTGCGAAAATTTTATATAAAACGAAAAAACCGGTTGTATTAGGCGTCAACAAAATCGATAATCCGGATATGCGCCATATGATCTATGATTTTTATTCTCTAGGTTTTGGCGAGCCTTGGCCGATTTCAGGTTCGCATGGTTTAGGTTTGGGGGATTTACTGGACGAATGCGCGAAGCATTTCCCGCAGCCGGATGAAGAGCAATATGACGAAGATACGATTAAATTTTCGTTGATCGGTCGGCCGAATGTCGGAAAATCCTCATTAGTGAACGCATTTTTAGGACAAGACCGTGTCATTGTAAGCGATATTCAAGGTACAACGCGCGATGCGATCGACTCCCCGTATTCGTATGATGGGCAAGACTATGTCATTATCGATACGGCAGGTATGCGCAAAAAGGGGAAAGTGTACGAATCCACGGAAAAGTATTCCGTGCTACGTGCATTGCGTGCAATTGAACGCTCAGATGTTGTTTTAGTTGTGCTGAATGCAGATGAAGGCATCCAGGAACAGGATAAAAAAATCGCCGGCTATGCTCATGAAGCAGGTAAAGCGGTAATTATCGTTGTAAACAAATGGGACGCGATTGAAAAGGACGAAAAAACGATGAACTTCTATACAGAGCAGATTCGTGAACATTTCCTGTTTTTGGATTACGCGCCGATTGTTTTCGTTTCAGCAAAAACGAAGCAGCGTGTGCACAATATTTTGCCGATTATTAAGCGTGTAAGCGAAAACCATGCAATGCGCATTCAATCTTCCATTTTAAATGAAGTAATTGAAGATTCGATTGCACGTAATCCAGCACCGACAGACAAAGGTCGCCGCTTGCGTATTTATTATGCAACACAAGTCGCGATTAAGCCGCCGACATTCGTCGTGTTCGTAAATGAACCGGAATTGATGCACTTCTCTTATGAGCGCTTTTTGGAAAACCGTATACGCGAGACTTTCGACTTTGAAGGGACTCCGATTCGCCTTATTACACGTGCTCGTGACTAAATCAATTATTGATGCGCTAGTTTATGAAAATGAACTAGCGTTTTTGTTCATAAAGGAAATTTGACTTGAAGTGTAAAAAATATGCTAGCTTTAAGTGGAATTGGGGGTTTTTTAATGGAAAATGTAGTAGTTTTAGGGGCAGGCTCTTGGGGGACTGCACTTGCGATTGTATTAGCGGAGAATGGACATAATACATTGATCTGGTCACATCGGGAAGACCAGGCAAACGAAATCAATGTACAGCATATGAATAAAAAATATTTGCCGAATACAGTGCTGCCGGAAAATTTAAAGGCAACCTCAAATTTGGAAATTGCCGCCAAGCATGGCACGATCATTGTAATGGCGGTGCCGACGAAGGGCATTCGCGAAGTTTGCGGAAATATTTCGGAACACTTAGCGGAAAAGGCGATATTCGTCCATGTGTCAAAAGGGATTGAGCCGGATACATTAATGCGTATTTCAGAGCTTATGAAAGAAAGCCTGAAAGAAACTGCAGTTAGCGACATTGTCGTATTATCAGGTCCTTCCCATGCGGAGGAAGTCGTTTTACAGCATCCGACAACGGTCACAGCCGCATGCAGCAACTTAAAGGCGGCGGAAAAAGTGCAGGATTTATTTATGAACCACTATTTCCGGGTTTATACAAATGAAGATGTGACTGGTGTTGAAATTGGCGGTGCGCTCAAAAATGTCATTGCACTTGCTGCAGGTATGACAGACGGTTTAAATTACGGCGATAATGCAAAGGCGGCCCTTATAACACGGGGATTGGCCGAAATTTCGCGGCTAGGCATAAAAATGGGCGGCAATCCATTTACATTCGCAGGACTGACTGGTATGGGCGACTTGATCGTAACATGCACAAGCGTGCATTCCCGAAACTGGCGTGCAGGCAATATGCTCGGCAAAGGAATGAAGCTTGAGCAAGTATTGGAAGAGATGGGCATGGTTGTCGAAGGAGTGCGCACGACAAAGGCAGCTTACCAATTATCGCAAAAATACGATGTTTCCATGCCGATTACATCAGCGCTCTATGATGTATTATTTAAAGATATGGAACCGAAAATATTAGTCGAATCACTGATGCTGCGGACGAAAAAAAGCGAAATCGATGAAATGAGCTAACGGCAAATTATTGAAGGCACTATAGTAGACAGATAACTGTAAGCTGGGGATGCCAAAGCTTGACGTAAAAAAGCTTTGATCGGAATGAAGCGAAACCGGTCCGCACAATAAGACGGAAAATCAAAAAATTTAATAATTTGTCACAAATAACGAGGGGGGCGTGTATGTCTCCTGTTTTTTTTTACCTGAAAAGGCTATAATTATTAGCGGTATAAACGCGAAAATATATGGAAAGGCGGTTTTAGCATTGCAACACTATATGCAAATGATGAATCCGGTGTCAAATTTACTACTAAACTCTGCACGTGGTCCTTTGGCGAGCATGCATTCATTGGACGTTATGTGGGTTTCATTTTATTCGATTGGTTTGTTATTGGCTTCAATATTAATCATTTCAGCGGTCCGTAAATGGGTACATAATGCATTTTTGTCGTTTTTATTCAAATTTATCGCCTATGCAATGTTTTTTATCGGGACATTGTTGATGGTACTTGTCATACTAACATGGCCAAACTAATAGAGGGGGAAAACATAAAATGAAGTTGTCGAAATGGTTTGTTCTTTTATCATTGTTAGTGATGGTTTTGTCAGGATGCGGTTCATCGACAAATTTTGATCAATCAAGCTTAAGGCCTGATACTGATATGCTTGCTGGTGTGCAGCGTGCTGTCAACGAATATCGCGAAGATACAGGTGTCCTGCCGATCAAAACGCGCGATCAAGATACTGATATTTTTATTAAATATTTAATCGACTTTGAAAAGCTTGTACCAAAATATATCGGCTCTCCGCCAGCAAATGCCTATGAAAAGGGGGGCATTTTCCAGTATATTATTTGGGACCCTGAAGAAAATCCGACAGTGAAGCTTGTCGATTTGCGTACACCTGAGCGTATGAGGGAGATCAACATCCGATTCAAAGGCACGAAATATCCGCAATTTAAGGATAAAGTGGTGGAACATGTATATACAATCAACTTTGAAAATATCGGCTATAAGGAAGATATAACCGTTCAAAGCCCGTATTCGAATAATCAGCTGCCGCTTGTCGTCTCCGCTGAAGGGAATTTATATGTAGATTATTCCATCGATCTATATACATATATGAAGGATAATGATATAACAGCCCAGCCTGGTGAGGACATTCGTGAAATTTTAGTGGAAAATTTCCCGGTAGTCCCGGCATATTCATTGCCATATACAGTGGATGAAAACAATGAACCGGTCATTATGTATGATCCAACGAACAAAGAAAAATAACGGAAAAATGGTGTGCAGGAAGTTTCATCTTTCTTCACGCCTTTTTTCATATTTAAAAACGCATTTACATATAGTGTTTTGATAATGAATACAATTAACTTCTTTTAGCAAGGGCAGAAACCTTCATTGAAAGAAGTTAAAGCTTCCGGCGGATATCTCGAATTCGGAAAAGGGGTGCTTTGTGCAAGCATAAAGCCGGATTCGGATGCAATTATGCCGAGGCATAATTGATTTAACAACAAATGATTACGGGATATAAAGGAGGCAATACGATTAGTGAGCATATTTTTCAGCAACTAGCTGAACGTACGAATGGTGATCTTTATATTGGGGTAGTAGGACCGGTGCGAGTCGGGAAGTCGACTTTTGTAAAAAAGGTGATGGAAGGCGTAATTTTACCGAACATCGAAAATGCTGAAGATCGGATGCGTGCAATGGATGAGCTTCCTCAAAGTTCGCCTGGCCCGACTATTATGACATCCGAGCCGAAGTTTGTCCCGGCACAAGGAACGACGATTACTTTTGGGGAAAGCGAAATACCGTTTCGTGTCAGACTTGTCGACTGTGTCGGGTATGTAATTGATGGGGCAAAAGGCTATCAGGATGAAACAGGGCCGAAATTTGTGCAAACACCATGGCATAATGAAGCAATCGCATTCCAAGAGGCGGCAAAAATCGGTACAGACAAAGTAATCCGGGATCATGCAAATATTGGTATTGTTGTGACGACAGATGGAACTGTAAACGGCATGTCGCGCTCGGCAGTGGAAAAAGCGGAGCAACAAATTATCGACCAGCTCACAGAAATCGGAAAACCTTTCGTGATCGTGCTCAATAGTACAGCCCCGCATTCAGCGGAAGCACAAAGCATCCAGCATGCATTGATGCAAAAATACGACGTTCCTGTCATCGCAACGGCAATTCAGCATATGCAATTAAACGATGTCATGATGATTTTGCAAGAAGCGCTATTTGAATTCAACGTAAATGAAATTCGGGTGGAAAAGCCGGATTGGTTAGATGTGCTGGATGAACATCATCATTTAAATGAAACATTGGCATTTGCGACTACACAATTGCAGGATGACGCGATGAAAATCCGTGATGTGGAAGCGGCGAGTCAACTGCTGCGGGAAATCGACTTTGTGGAAAGCTGCACCGTTGAAAACATCGATGCAGGACAAGGGGTTGCAACACTGCGTGTAAACGTCCATAATGACGCCTATAAAGAAGCGTGTGCAGAGTGGCTCGAAAAACCAGTCGAATCGAAAAAAGAATGGCTCTTGTTCATTAAAGAAGCGTCAGAGGCAAAAGCGGCACAGCGGAGATTCCGCGATGCCATTGAACAGGCGAAGGAACACGGCTATGGTGTTACATTGCCGGCGATGGACGAATTTACGCCGAGCGAACCGGAGTTGATTGAGCAAAATAACTTTTACGGTGTGCGCATGAAAGCGACAGCCCCTTCTTATCATATTATCCGGATTGATATGGAAGCCGAGTTTTCACCGTTAATCGGCTCTGAGTTTCATAGTCAGCATTTATTGAAAGATTTGCAGCATGCCTATGAATTCGATCGCCAGGCATTATGGCAAACTCAATTATTCGGAACACCATTGCATGAAGTTTTAACCGAAAGCATCCGATATAAAATGAAAGGCGTGCCGAACCATGCCAAAAATAGAATGCGCTTAATGCTGGAAAGATTAATAAATGAAGGCGAAAGAGGTTTAATCACGTTTATCATTTAACAAAACAGGAAATAAACATAGCAGTTGAAATTTTACAGGATAGCTCACTTTTATAGGTGAATTGTCCTGTAATTTCTGTTTTTTTGGAAAAAAAGTTAAAATATCATTAAAACATGATTGAATTCAGTTGCGTAGCGGTTTTCTGTATGTTAATCTTTTTACAGGATTTAGATTCATGACCCTTTGAGAGGAGGTGAATGGTGTGAATAAAACAGAATTAGTAAACTCTGTTGCTGAAGCTGCAGGTCTTTCTAAAAAAGACGCTTCTAAAGCAGTTGAAGCTGTATTTGATACAATTCAAGATGCTCTTGCAAAGGGTGACAAAGTACAATTAATCGGTTTTGGTAACTTTGAAGTTCGTGAGCGTGCAGCACGTAAAGGGCGTAACCCGCAAACTGGTAAGGAAATCGAAATCGCTGCTTCGAAAGTACCTGCTTTTAAACCAGGTAAAGCACTTAAAGACGCTGTAAAATAATTCAGCTTCTTAAGGTACATAGAGTAGCTCTCAGCCAATCTGAGAGCTGCTCTTTTTTGATTATTGCTGTTTTTGAATAACTATGCCAAAAAAAGTAGAACTGTTTTGAACTTATGCGCTTAATATGCTACGATTCAAGAGTGTATTTCATAACTTACATAATATAATGAGAATGAATTAATATAGATTTATACATAAAAAACGTTTTGGTTTGTAGGAGGAAATTGTTTCATGACAAATGTCGATTTAAAAAAGATAGAAGAAGCAGTGAAAATGATTTTAGAAGCGGTTGGGGAAGATGTGGCGCGTGAAGGATTACTCGATACGCCAAAACGTGTTTCAAAAATGTATGCTGAAATGTTCAGTGGCTTAAATGAAGATCCGCGCGATTATTTCAGTACAGTATTCCATGAAGATCATGAGGAGCTTGTTCTAGTGAAGGACATCCCATTCTATTCTATGTGTGAGCATCATTTAGTCCCTTTTTACGGCATAGCACATATTGCATACATACCGAAGGACGGAAAAGTAGCCGGCTTAAGCAAATTGGGACGCTGCCTGGAATCTGTAGCGCGCCGCCCGCAATTGCAAGAGCGCATCACATCGACGGTGGCGGATACGATTATGGAAATGCTGAACCCGAAAGGTGTTTATGTTGTTGTAGAGGCCGAACATATGTGTATGACGATGCGCGGATTGAAAAAACCGGGATCCAAAACGGTGACGGCTGTTGCGCGCGGTATTTATGAGCAGGATGATGTGAAGCGAAATGAAGTAATTACATTCATCCAAATGAAATAATGCGATCAATTATGGTATTATGAACAGAGAAATCAACAGGCGGGGAGATTGCAAAATGGCACAACCAGATTATATTATTATCGAAGCAGAAGAAGATGGTGTACATGTTATTGGTTTGACGCGTGGAACGGATACGAAATTCCACCACTCCGAAAAGCTGGATGCCGGCGAAGTGATGATTGCCCAGTTCACCGAGCATACGTCCGCAATGAAAATCCGTGGAAAAGCAAAAATCCATTCCGCGCATGGGACGATTCAAAGCAAAAAGTAGAGAAACCGGATTCTTAAGCAAATAAATTAAAAAAAACATTGAATGTTTTAACTTCTTTCAGCAAATTTTTGTATACCGAAAGCATAGCATAGGAAAAAATCCTACCCTTCTATAAAGTGATGCACAAATGGCCTCTGAAAGAAGTTAAGCCTCTGGGAAATGTCGCGGATTTTTGAAGGAAACTTATTATACACCAAATCAGCCTAAAAGCTTGGCAACGGCTGACAAAACCATGTCCTGTGGGTTCAAAGCCCGGAAAATCTGGACGCAATTACGCTAAGACGTAATTGATAATATTGAAATGGAGTAATTTCTATGAATGCAACATCTATTATACAATCGGTTCAAACGTTACAATCAAATATTCTGCAGCATGTTCATCATAGAGCATTACTTCAAAATGTTGGACAACCTACGTTACAAGAGGAACAATTGTTTTTTATTCAGCTTCCGTTTTTAAATGGGGCACAGATGAATGATGATCGTAAAATAAGCGCGATAACCGTCGGGATTGTACATGCATCGCTTTTGGAGCATGAAAAAGTGATGGAAGTTGAAGCGACGAGCAAAGAACAGCAGCTGATTGTCCTGTCGGGCGATTACTATAGTGGTCGCTATTATCAATTGCTCGCGCAAACGGGCAATATTTTATTGATCCAAAAATTGTCCAGAGGAATTGTGAATCGTTGTGAGCACCAAATACGATTGTATGAGCCTGAGCAGCGATCGCTCGAGCAATGGGTTCAAAGTTTAATGATTATCGAAAGTGAATTGATTTCGCAATATTATGATGTATACGGTTTCACTGCGTATACGGATTTGATGCAAAATACATTGACATATATCCGATTGAAAAAAGAGCTACAATTAATACAAAAGGGGCAGAACGGCTTTTTGTATAGAGTGTTGGCGCTGGCGGATAATCCGGCCGCTATTCCTTCTGCAGCGGAAAGCATAGATGAGCAATTAACCGTATATAAGAAAAGGTTGCGGGAAATTGTGAAGCATATGAATTTACACAATGATTTGAAACAATCCATAGAGCAATACATTACTGTTTAGTGAACTTAGAAAGGTTTTGAAAAGATGGCAAAATCGAAAGAACAACATGTCCATGAAGTGTTTGAAAGCATTTCTGAGAGCTATGATAAAATGAATTCAGTCATTAGCTTCCAAATGCATGTAGGCTGGCGTGAAGATACGATGAAGCGTATGGCTGTGAAAAAGGGCTCAACATGTCTGGACGTATGCTGCGGCACTGCTGACTGGACGATTGCATTATCGAAGGCAGTCGGCGAAGAAGGCACTGTAAAAGGGCTGGATTTCAGTGAAAATATGCTGAAAGTCGGCAAGCAAAAGACAGCGGATATAACAAATATTGAGCTTATCCACGGAAACGCCATGGAATTGCCGTACGAAGATAATACATTCGATTATGTGACAATCGGCTTTGGCTTACGTAACGTACCGGACTATATGCAAGTATTGCGTGAAATGAATCGTGTCGTTAAACCGGGTGGAATGGTTGTATGTTTGGAAACATCCCAATCCGAAATTCCGGTATATCGTCAGCTTTTCCGTTTTTACTTCAATTATATTATGCCTATGTTCGGAAAATTATTTGCGAAGAGCTATAAAGAGTATTCCTGGCTGCAGGAGTCGGCAAATGACTTCCCCGGCATGAAAAAATTAGCGCAAATGTTCCGTGAAGCAGGCTATGAAAATGTCTCATATAAACCATATAGCGGCGGGGCGGCGGCTATGCACATGGGCTTTAAGAAGAAATAACAGTGGGAGTAGGTTTTGACGCGTGGAAAAGATGAAAATTAAAATGCTATATGCGGATATTAAATCAGATATAGAAATCATCGAAAACGAATTAGAACAAGCGTTGAATTCATCTTCACACTTATTGAATGATGCCTCAATACATTTACTGCAAGCTGGCGGAAAACGTATTCGACCAGTATTTACGTTACTAAGTGCCAAATTTGGTGACTATAATATTGAGCGAATGAAAAACATCGCTGTCCCGCTCGAATTAATCCATATGGGTTCATTAGTGCATGATGATGTTATCGACGATTCGGATATGCGCAGGGGTCGGGAAACGGTGAAAGCGCAATGGAATAACCGTGTGGCGATGTATACAGGGAATTTTATATTTGCCCGTGCACTGCAATATGTGACGAGCATCGAAAATCCGCGGGCACATCAAATATTAGCGAAAACGATGGTGGAGCTAGTAAATGGTGAAGTCATTCAAATCGAGGATAAGTTTCGTTTAGATCAAAATTTGAAAGATTATTTCCGTCGCATTAAGCGTAAAACAGCATTGTTAATCGAATCAAGCTGTGAACTGGGTGCGGTAGTAAGTGGTGCCGATGAAAGAACGGCAAGCCATTTAAAGCGTTACGGCTATTTTGTCGGGATGAGCTTTCAAATAGTGGATGATATTTTAGATTTCACAGCTACAGACAAACAGCTGGGCAAGCCGGCTGGCAGTGATTTAATGCAAGGTAATATTACGTTGCCGATTTTATTGATGAAAAATGATCCGCAGCTTGCCCCTTATTTATCAAAGGTGGCGACGGTTGGGTTAACCGAGCAGGAGCGTCAAAATATGCTGATGCTCGTGCGCAATTCGGATGCGATAAAAGAGGCTGCAAAAATCAGCAATCTGTATTTGCAAAAGGCGTTAAAAGAAGTGGACGCATTGCCTAACCATCCGATGAAAAAGAAATTGCGCGATATCGCTATTTTTATGGGCAAGCGAAAATCTTGAATAATATCGCCAAATTATAGGCAAATCTAATATTTGTTGCAGTATGAGTAGGTTTTTGGTAATATTTATCGGTAGGTGTAAAACCTTTTACTCAAATTTAAGGAGTGTTAATCAATGGCAATCGAAAAAACTTTTTTAATGGTTAAACCAGATGGCGTAGAGCGTCAAGTAATCGGTGATATCGTAGACCGTTTTGAGCGTCGCGGTTTCGTAATGCGCGGAGCAAAATTAATGGTACCAACTCGTGAATTAGCTGAAAAACACTATGCAGAACACGCTGAGCGTCCATTCTTCGGTGAATTAGTAGATTTCATTACTTCAGGTCCTGTATTCGGCATGGTTTGGGAAGGCGAAAACGTAATCCAATTATCCCGTATTATGATGGGTGCTACAAAGCCTGAAGAATCAAACCCAGGAACAATCCGCGGTGACTACGCTGTAACATTATCTCACAACGTAATCCACGGTTCTGACTCTTTAGCTTCTGCTGAACGCGAAATCGGTTTATGGTTCCCAGAAGGTTTAGCTGAATAATCAAACATTCAAAAAGCTATCACTTATAAAGTGGTGGCTTTTTTTGTAACAGGAAAAATTTTGGCTATTAATGTTATAATAGATCAGAATAATGAAACTATATTTAAAATACATACGTATAAAAAATACCGATTATAAAGAGGGAGGATGTCTATGTGGGTTTGGGTGATTGTTGCAGCAATAGCAGTCGGAGCCATTGCGGTTATTACAGAGGCACGCAATGAAAGCAAGCGCATTGATGTGAATAAACTGAACAAAGAAATCGAGCTGGAGAAATTGCGTCTCGAAAATTTTGAAAAAGAAACAGAAAAAATGCGTTTAGAATTGGAACATTCAAAGCAGCTATTATTGGAGCATAAGCAAAAGCAATTATAATAATTTTACATAGCGATATAGATAGAAGGAGTGACACATATGTTTTGGACAATGATTACAATAGTGGCCGTAGTAGGAATTTTAACGGATACGTACACGAAAAATAAAAAAATTGATTTAAAACGTCTCGACAAGGAAATTGAGCTTGAAAAACTAAGGCTGGAAAATTATGATAAAGAAACAGCGAAGATGAAGCTGGAGCTGGAACATACGAAACAATTGCTGATCGAAACAGAATCGACAAGCAATTTAAGCAAGAATAATAATTGATAAGGGAGCGTCATATTACGTATGGAAGATATTATTATTTTGTCTATTATTTTTGGGTCAGGTGCTTTAATTTCACTAACAGCCATACTTACCGGCCACAAACGATCTAGCTTGAAACTGCAAATCAAAATGCTGGAAAAAGAGACGGAGCTTGAGCAAATCCGCTTGCAAAGCTATCATTCCGAAACGGAAAAAATGAAGCTTGAACTTGAACAATCAAAACAGCTTTTGCTTGATAAGCGCCACGAATAGCCTTTATGGGCAAATTCTATTTCAGGATCAGGGAATTTCAGCTATAATAGGCTTACGTTAGATGAGGGGAAAGATGAATAATGTCAGATTACGTACAATTTATAGATGGCATTAAGCGCAAAACAGGCATTGATTTAGCTCTTTATAAAGAAGCGCAGATGAAACGCCGCTTAACATCATTATATGAAAAGAAAGGCTATAAAAATTTTATTGATTTTTTTGCGGCCCTTGATAAAGACCATGATTTAATGAATGAGTTTTTGGATCGTATGACGATTAATGTTTCCGAGTTTTACCGTAACGGAAAACGCTGGGAAGTTTTGCAAAATAAGATTTTTCCATTATTATTGCAAACGAACAAACGTCTGAAAATATGGAGCGCTGCTTGTTCGACAGGTGAAGAGCCTTATAGTCTGGCGATGGTATTGTCACATCATTTACCATTATCCCAAGTAAATATTTTAGCGACAGATCTCGATGAAAACGTAATTCAAAAAGCGAAATTGGGGCTCTATCCGGAGCGATCTCTAGCAGAAGTGCCGGGGGCTGTGCAGGCGAAGTATTTCAACCAGGAAGGGCAATTTTATAAAGTGAAGGATGAGATCAAACGCACGGTCACATTCAAAAAGCATAACTTATTAAAAGATCCGTATGATTCGAATTTTGATCTGATTGTTTGCCGCAATGTGATGATTTACTTTACCGAAGAAGCTAAAGATCAAATTTATACAAACTTTAGTAAAGCATTGCGACCTGGCGGGGTGTTATTTGTAGGTTCCACTGAGCAAATATTCAACCCTGCAAAGTATGGCCTGGAAGTGGAAGATACATTTTTCTACCGTAAAAAATAAATTGGCAATATTGGCCCTGTATCGTGGAAGAAAAGCTGAAAAGACTTTTAAAGCTACATAAAATGTGCTTTTCGTATAATAGAGCGAAAAGCGCATTTTTGTTTCATTCCGCTTACAGATGCATCATTTTCTAGCTGAAACGTTCAGAATATTCTAAAATAGCGCTTTAGCATAAAGAAACAGTACTGATATTTAAATTGAAATATGTTATAGTGAAAAATACATACTTTAGCGAGTTGAAGGGAGAAAGTGTTTATGCGTTATTTAACAGCAGGAGAGTCACATGGTCCACAATTAACAACGATTATTGAGGGGTTGCCTTCATTGCTTCCGGTAGCTGCGGAAAAAATCAATTATGATTTAAAACGTCGTCAAGGCGGTCATGGTCGAGGACGCCGTATGCAAATTGAAACAGATACGGTGGAAATTGTCTCAGGTGTACGCCATGGAAAAACTTTAGGGTCGCCTGTAGCATTAGTCGTTACGAATGATGACTGGAAGCATTGGACGAAAATTATGGGAGCGGCACAGTTGCCGGAAGATATTGACCCAACAGAAATTAAGCGCCAAATTTCACGCCCGCGCCCAGGTCACGCAGACTTGGTTGGGGGAATGAAATACGGTCATCGTGATTTGCGAAACGTATTAGAGCGTTCCAGTGCACGTGAAACGACGGTACGTGTTGCAGTTGGTTCTGTTGCGAAAGCATTGTTAAACGAGCTTGGCATTTCGATTGTGTCACATGTAACTGAAATTGTAGGAATCAAAGCAGACAGCAGTTTGTTGGAAGGCAAAACAGCAGACGAAATCCGGGCAATTATCGAAAATGACCCTTGCTACTGTATTGATCCGGAAGCTTCAGCGAAAATGGTGGAAGCGATTGATGAAGCGAAACAAGCAGGCGATTCAATTGGCGGAGTTGTAGAAGTGATTGTGGAAGGCTTGCCGGCGGGTATTGGTTCATACGTGCACTACGATCGCAAATTAGATTCGAAGCTTGCAGCAGCAATGTTAAGCATCAATGCATTTAAAGGCGTCGAGTTCGGCATTGGTTTTGAGATGGCACGAAAAAAAGGGTCGGAAGTGCATGATGAAATTTTATGGGATGAAGAAAGCGGCTATACACGCGCAACAAATCGCTTAGGCGGTTTGGAAGGCGGGATGACGACAGGAATGCCAATTGTCGTGCGTGGCGTCATGAAGCCGATCCCGACATTATATAAGCCATTGCAAAGTGTGGATATCGAAACGAAGGAGCCGTTTAAAGCAAGTGTCGAGCGTTCTGATAGCTGTGCAGTGCCTGCAGCATCGGTTGTGGCGGAACATGTCATTGCCTGGGAAATTGCCAATGCCATTGTCGAGCAATTCCACAGTGACCAATTACCCCAATTAAAAGCGCAATTGGATGAAATGCGCCAGTATACGAAGGAGTATTAATATGGAGATTCCAGTACGAGCTGCATCCCATTCGTATTCTGTGACGATTGGGAAAGGCATATTGAATGAAGCAGTTGCAGCAGTTAACGATTTATTTGCAAAAGCGGATAAAATTATTGTTTTGACGGACGAAAATGTTTGGTCTGCGCAACAAAGCTATTTTGAAGCCAATTTCCCGCATGCATTCCGCTTGTTAGTAATGCCTGCAGGCGAAAAGTGCAAAAGCTTCGATAATTACAATGCAGTGCAAACTTATTTGCTGGAGCAGAAATGCACGCGGAAATCAATGATTATCGCTTTTGGCGGCGGAGCGGTCGGTGACTTGGCCGGCTTTGCTGCTGCCACTTATATGCGGGGGATTCCATTCATCCAAATTCCAACGACGATTTTGGCGCATGATTCAGCAGTTGGCGGCAAAACGGCTATTAATCATGCACTCGGTAAAAATATGATCGGCGCTTTTTACCAGCCGGAAGCCGTAATTTTCGATACAATATTTTTACATAGCTTATCAGAAAAAGAAATACGCTCAGGCATGGCGGAAGTAATTAAGCATGCTTTAATTTCTGATGCCCACTGGGTTGAAGAGCTTTTAGAGGGTGACCGTATTACGGGACTTCCGGAAGATTTGCTGGCGAACTATTTGGCGCATGGCATACAAGTAAAAGCAGCAATTGTCGAGCAGGATGAAACAGAACAGTCCGTAAGAAAGTATCTCAACTTAGGTCATACGTACGGGCATGCAATTGAGGCGGCTGCAGGCTATGGTCGTGTAGCACATGGAGAAGCCGTAATGATTGGTCTTATTTATTCACTTCTATTAAGTGAGAAATACGGTAAAGTAGATCATCAATTTACAAAACGCTTTTTACATTTTGCAATCGAAAACGGATATCCGTTTGAAGCTGTGCAGGAATTCACTTTTGAGCAACTAACGGAATATTTACTGAAAGATAAAAAAGCCGACTACGGACAATTGCAGTTTGTGCTGCTGGAAACAATCGGTCAGCCCTTTGTTCAAAAAGTTGAGCTTGAACAATGCAGAGAAATTGATCGTCAACTAAGAGCATTATTAGTGGAGGTGCAGCAATGATTCGTGGAATTCGCGGCGCAATTACAATTGCTGAAGATAAAGCCGAGTTTGTATGGGGAGAAACGGCAAGACTAGTTAAAGAAGTTGCGATACAAAATAAGATTGAACCGGAAGATATTGCCTCTGTGACAATTTCTACAACCCCGGATATACATTCTGCCTTCCCTGCCAAGTCGGTTCGGACGATGCCAGGCTGGCAGTATGTACCGATTATGTGTATGCATGAAATGGATGTACCAGGTGCACTGCCGTTATGTATACGCGTATTGTTACATGTAAACACAGATATGACACAGCATGAAATCCGACATGTATATTTGGAAGAAGCGGTAAAATTACGACCGGATTTAGTGAAATAATTGCTAGTTAGAGGGAGACGTTGATGATGAAGTGGAAACAACAGTTAAATGGCATGAAAGCATACCAACCAGGAAAACCGATTGAAGAAGTGAAAAAGCTTTTCGGATTAGATGAAGTCATCAAGCTCGCTTCCAATGAAAATCCATTTGGCAGCTCGCCTAAAGTAAAACAATTTTTGCAAGCAGACGAATCTAATCATGCGATATATCCGGATGGCTATGCACAAAGCTTGCGTACATCTTTGGCTAAATTTTACGGTGTCGCGGAAAATGAATTGATTTTAGGGAATGGTTCAGATGATTTAATCGCGATTATTACCCGTGCCTTGCTATATCCGGGTGTCAATACAGTCATGGCTGATCCATCGTTTTCTCAATACTGGCATAATGCGGATATCGAAGGAGCGGAAGTGCGTAGAATACCGCTGAACAACGGTGTGCATGATTTACATGCAATTTACGAGGCGATAGATGAAAACACATCAGTCGTATGGGTATGCAATCCGAATAATCCTACAGGGACAATTGTGCCGGATGAAGCATTAAGAGACTTTTTGGCAAAAGTGCCGGCGGATGTTTTTGTCGTGCTGGATGAGGCGTATATAGAATATGTCAATGACCCGTCCTATAAAGATACATTGCATTATTTCCGCGAATATTCCAATTTGATTTTGCTCCGCACATTTTCGAAGGCGTATGGTTTAGCGTCATTCCGCGTCGGTTACGGCATTGCCCAAGCTGAGGTAATTGCAAAGCTTGACCCAGTGCGCGCACCGTTCAACAATACGGTTTTAAGCCAACAAGCAGCGCATATCGCATTGCAGGATCAGCAATATATCGCAAGCTGCCGTGAAGCGAATGAAATCGGCAAAAAGCAATATGTCGCGTTTTGTGAAAAGCATGGGCTGAATTACTTCCCATCGCAAACAAACTTTGTCATGTTTGAAGTGAAGGCAAGCAGCAACACTGTGTTCGAGGAAATGATGAAACGCGGCTTTATTATACGCAGTGGTGCAGCGCTCGGTTTAGAAGGCTATATACGGGTGACGATTGGGACAGAAGCACAAAATGCGAAATTTCTGCAGTTGCTTGAAGAGGTGTTAACAGAGCAAGGAGTACTCGTATGACACGCAATGTTTTCGTAATCGGACTAGGGCTGATTGGCGGATCAATTGCATTGGCTCTTCAAAAAGCTCCGCGCACGAAAGTGTTTGGCTATGATGCACATGAACAAACGAGGCAATTGGCCAGCACATTAAATGTTGTACATGAAGTTGTGGAGGATCCGGCAGAATTTGCGAAAGAGGCGGATGTGATTATTTTTGGGACGCCTGTCAATGTGACGCTCGAATTGATGGAGCAGTTAAAAAGCTGGGAATTAAAGCGCGGGGTTATCATTACAGATACAGGCAGCACAAAATCCCGAATTATGGAAAAGGCTTTGGAGCTTCGCCAATCAGGAATTGTCTTCATCGGCGGACATCCAATGGCAGGATCCCATAAAAGCGGGATTACTGCCGCAAAACCATACTTGCTGGAAAATGCCTATTATATGTTGACGCCAAATGAAGGAGAAGAAATTGAAAAATTGGCCGCTTTGGATGACCTATTAAAATTCACGCTTGGAAAAATGGTCGTTGTCGATGCAAAAGTCCACGACCATATGACAGCTGTCGTGAGTCACTTCCCGCATATTATTGCGGCATCTTTAGTGCATCAGCTCAATACGGAAAAGCAAACCTACCCGATGACGTCCTCTCTGGCTGCGGGCGGCTTTCGTGATATTACGCGCATTGCCTCATCTAACCCGGCTTTATGGCGCGATATTACGATGCAAAACCGCAAAGAATTAGTAGGGCAGCTTGATGCATGGCTTACGGAAATGAATCGTGTGCGGGATTTGCTGAATGCCGGCGATGCCAAAGCGATCGAAAACTATTTCAGCGATGCACGCGATGTTCGGGATAGCTTGCCGGTCGCAAACGGGGCATTATATATGCCATATGATCTGTATGTGGACATCCCTGACTATCCTGGTGTCATTTCGGAAGTGACAGGATACTTGGCGGAGGATAATATTAGTATTACGAATATCCGGATTGTGGAGACGCGCGTCGATGTATTCGGTATTTTAGTAATCAGCTTTCAGACGAACGAAGACCGTGAGCGTGCAGCAAAATGCATTGCACATAAAGCAAACTACGATACGCATATTTCATGAAAGGCGCATTTTCGTTCATCTTCATTCGGCGCGTGCCATACAGTTTTGTAGGAAATTTTTAGAGTATAATATAAAAACCGGATGCAAATTTGCCTATATGTGCTTGATCAAGGCGAGATGTGTTTTTCTAAGGGGGAAGTCGTATGAGTTCAACAACATTACAATACAAACAACCATCATTACAAGGCGATATTACGGTACCTGGCGACAAATCGGTTTCGCATCGCTCTATTATGTTCGGGTCAATCGCAAAAGGAAAGACGACTGTCAGCGGATTTCTATTAGGGGAAGACTGTTTAAACACAATTGACTGCTTTAGAAAACTCGGCGTTGACATTGAGGTTGATGGCACAAACGTAACGATTAACAGCCCTGGTATAGATCAATGGACAGAACCGGCAGAAGTGCTGTATACAGGGAATTCCGGTACAACGACGCGTTTAATGCTCGGGATTTTGTCCGGGACGAATTTACATACGATTATGACCGGAGATGCGTCTATCGGTAAGCGCCCGATGCGTCGCGTCGCAGATCCTCTACGATTGATGGGGGCGCAAATTGCCGGCCGCGATAATGGGCAGTACACACCGTTGGCAATTCAGGGCGGTCGATTAAACGCGATTGATTACACAATGCCTGTCGCGAGTGCACAAGTGAAGTCGGCCATTTTATTGGCGGGCATACGTGCAGAAGGGACAACAATTGTACGCGAACACGAAGTATCGCGCGATCATACAGAGCGCATGCTGCATCAATTCGGCGCCAATGTGACTGTGGATAACGGTGTCGTGACACTTGAAGGCGGTCAGCAGCTGACAGGCACACATGTCAACGTGCCAGGCGATATTTCTTCGGCGGCTTTCTTCTTAGTTGCAGGCGCGCTGACTGCAGGCAGCCGAATTGTTCTGAACAATGTAGGCATTAATGAAACGCGTAACGGCATTATTGAAGTGCTCCAGAATATGGGTGCAAACATGAGCATTGCATCAAATGGCGAAAACACAGCAGAGCCTACTGCAACGATTACGATTGAAACGTCACATCTTACAGCGACTGTAGTGGAAGGTGCGATTATTCCAAGATTGATCGATGAAATCCCGGTTATCGCCTTACTTGCCACTCAGGCTGCAGGAAAAACAATCATTAAAGATGCGGAAGAGCTAAAAGTAAAAGAAACGAACCGAATTGATGCAGTTGTAAATGAACTGAAGAAGCTTGGCGCGAATATAGAAGCCACAGAAGATGGGATGATCATTGAAGGTCCGACACCATTGCACGGTGCAAGCCTGAAAACATATGGGGATCATCGAATAGGCATGATGGGGGCAATTGCCGCATTAATTGCTGAAGGTGAAGTGACACTCGATGACGCTGACTGTATTGCGGTATCTTACCCGACGTTTTTTGAGCATATAAATAATATATTGAAATAATAGTGGTGGAGGTGTAGAGAGGATTACTCTTTACATCTCTTTTTCCATTAAGCGAAAAATCCAGGACATATGTTTTTTATTAAACATTTCGTTTCTTTTCCTTGTGATGCAAAGCGTTGTCATGTAGCATAATATTGATAACAAAAGAAAAAAGGTGAACGACTTATGGAACAATTGCTACAAGCAGTGCAAGAAGGCGACTTGCAACAAATTAATGCGCTTCTTGAATCGTTTTTAACGGATGCCGAGCCGGCAGCGCAATATGAGATTGCAGAGGCCCTTATGCATTACGGGTTTTTAAATGAGGCGGACAGGGTATTTGAGCATTTACAATTTTTATTTCCTGAAGAAGCGCAAATTTCGATTGACCGGGCAAGCGTGCTGATTGAGCTCGGGGAAGAAGATGATGCACTCGATTTGTTAATGGGCATTGCAAGCGATGTACCTGAGTATCCGCAAGCACTTTTAATATTAGCAGATTATTATCAAATGCAAGGATTGTTTGAAGTAGCGGAGCAACGCATAAATGAGGCATTGCAAATTTTGCCGCATGAGCCGTTATTGCAATTTGCAAAAGCAGAATTATTATTCGAAACAGGGCGTTTTTCGGAAGCGGCCCGTATATACGAGGAACTTTATACAATTGAAAAAAAGTTTGCTGGAATAATATTAGCACAGCGCCTTGCTGAAGTTTACCGGGCTGGTGCAGCCTATGAAAGAGCACTTGACTATTATATGGAAGCATTGGAAGAGGAAGTGACCGCGGATTTATTATTCGGTTCTGGCTATGCCGCATTCCAAACAGAAAAATATGAGCTTGCTATTAAACAATTGGAAGATTTAAAGGAACTGGATCCTGATTATTTCTCGGCCTATTTGCTGTTAGCTGAAAGTTATGCGATGCTGGAAAATAATAAACGGGCATTAAGTGTTATAAAAGAAGGTTTAAAACGTGATGAATACGATAAGTCACTCTATTTATTCGCAGGGAAAATGGCGTTGAAAAATAGTAGACAGCACGAAGCGATTGAATTTTTAAGTGAAGCAATTGCTTTGGATCCCGAGTATATGGAAGCGATTTTAATATTGATGTCGGTTTACAGTGCAGAACAACGCTTTGAAGAAATTATTGCGCTATATGAACAATTACAGCAAAATGAATTTGAATGGTCTGCGTTATACCCATTTGCAGCTAATGCTTACAATGAAGAAGAACAGTTTCAAAAAGCATACGAAATTTACAAAGAGGCATATAATGATTTTAACGATGATATTGAATTTTTAGAAAAATATTGCCTATTTTTAGTTGAGGATGGCAAGCGTGACGAGGCAAAACAAATTGCCCAACGACTTGTACGATTACAACCTTCTGAACAGCAATGGACTGATTTATTAGAGCGCTTTGAGTAAAAGGAGGATTGCATGTTGACCTATTCCGTACCACTGAATGATAAAAGATTATTCATCAGATGGTTTTTAAAAAATTTTCAGTTAAAAAGACGTGAAGGGGTATGGATTTTAAATTATTTGCTAAGCAATGACGATTTGTTGGAAAATGTTCACTTTGTTGATGAAGCACATTATTGCCCGCGCTCGATTGTTATGTCGACAATCGAGACAACAAGTATTCCTTTCCGGTTCTATAAAGAAAATATTATGACATCGGATGCAGAAAAAGCATTTCATGATTTGCGTATTAATGCACATGAATCCATCTATTTTCAGCTGAATTTTCCAAGCATTCCGCCAGATCCGTTATATTTGGCGGTTTTGGAGGAAAATCCGTATATACCAAAAGATATATTCATAAGCGAAAAAGACCGTCTCGCAGCACAGCGATTGCTGGAAAACAGTGTATTAGAGTTTCAGGAGCAGCAATTATTAAAGGAAATTGACAATGCACTGGACGCGGGAGATAAAGATCGCTTTTTCGAATTATCCAATTTATTGCAAGCGTTAAAATATTCGAAGTAATTTAAAGTGGGTTTTGAGCAAAAAATTACTTTTTTCCTAATTATTGTAGTTTCAAATGTCCTAGGAGGAATGAAGATGAACTTTAAAGTAAATGATGTAGAACAATTCCAAGCACAGAAGCAGTTTATTGATACTGCGATTGTTCCGCTTGTTCAACTGGATTTTTCAGAGCAAGGGATGAAACAAAGCAGTTCCGCTTCAGAATATTTAATGTCTTTAACGAATTTTATTGAACAGCAGTTTAAAGGGCGTCTTATGCTATTGCCGCCATTTTCCTATACTGTCCAAACAAAGTCGGAAGCATTACCGTCGGCGCTTGAACAAGAATTAAAGGAAGCGGGCTTTAAATCTGTTGTTTTTATTACATGTGATCACAGTTGGACTGAGCATAAGCAATTATTGAATATCATTTGGTTGCCTGCAATTCCCCTTGAATCGATGGATAAAACGGTTAAACAGCGAATTTTGGAAGATCAGTTAAAACAAGTTATTCCAGGTTTAACAAATGTTTGGATATAACATACGACGTTAGATTCATTAAATGTTCACAAACTACACAAATGGAAATGAATGCTATATTGACCAACTTATTCAGTTGATATATCATAGATATGTCCTAGTTATTTACTATTTTTAAAAGTATATGTCCGTTGGACTGACCTTTTAGTAAGAGGGGGGAAAAGGATGAGTAAGAATCGAGTTACAAGACGTCAATTTTTAACGTATTCAATTACAGGCGTAGGTGGATTTATGGCAGCTGGTATGTTAATGCCGATGGTGCGTTTTGCTATCGACCCAATTCTTCAAACGAAGGAAGAAGGGGAATTCGTACAAACGAGCCAAAAAGCTGCTGAAATTACAGAGGTACCGGTTAAAGTTGACTTCTCGTATGAACAAACGGATGGTTGGTACAAATCGGAAGTTGCGGATGCAGCTTGGGTTTACAAAGAAGGTGACCAAATTATCGCAATATCACCTGTATGTAAGCATTTAGGTTGTACAGTAAACTGGGCTAGCAATCCAGACCACCCAGATCAGTTCTTCTGTGCATGTCACGCGGGACGTTATGAGAAAACAGGTGTAAACGTAAAAGGGACACCGCCACTTGGTCCACTTGATATGTTTGAGGTGGCAGAAAATGATGGCTTCTTGATGCTTGGGAAAAAAATCGCAAACACACACAGTAACTAAATAAGTTAGGGGGTACGACACAGTGCTAAATAAAATTTATGATTGGGTCGATGAACGTTTAGATATTACTCCTATTTGGCGTGATATTGCCGACCACGAAGTGCCAGAGCACGTTAACCCTGCCCATCACTTTTCAGCATTCGTTTACTGTTTCGGGGGATTAACTTTCTTCATCACAGTAATTCAAATTCTATCAGGTATGTTCTTGACAATGTACTACGTACCAGACGTAGAAAATGCTTGGAAATCAGTTTATTATTTACAAAACGAAGTAGCATTCGGTGAAATCGTTCGTGGTATGCACCATTGGGGGGCGTCTTTAGTAATCGTTATGATGTTCTTACATACACTTCGTGTATTCTTCACAGGTTCTTATAAAAAACCTCGTGAATTAAACTGGTTAGTTGGTGTAGGTATTTTTGCAATTATGTTAGGTTTAGGTTTCACAGGTTATTTATTGCCATGGGATATGAAAGCATTATTCGCAACTAAAGTAGGTATTGAAATTGCTGCATCTGTTCCGTTTTTAGGCGAAACGATAAAAGTATTATTAGCTGGAGACTCAACGATTATTGGTGCGCAAACTTTAACTCGTTTCTTTGCTATTCATGTATTCTTCTTACCAGCAGCATTATTTGCTTTATTGGCAGTTCACTTTATTATGATCCGCCGCCAAGGTATTTCAGGACCTCTATGATCTGAAACTAATTGTACTACTTTTTAAGGAGGGGACACTATGCAACGCGGAAAAGGTATGAAGTTCGTAGGTGATTCACGTGTAAAAGCGAATAACCGTATGCCGAACGTGCCGAAAGATTATACCGAGTATCCAGGGAAAACAGAAGCTTTCTGGCCTGACTTTCTATTAAAAGAATGGATGGTTGGAGCGGTTTTCCTAATCGGTTATTTACTATTAACTGTCGCACATCCTTCACCACTTGAAGGTCCGGCAGATCCAACAAATGCATCTTATATTCCGTTACCGGACTGGTACTTCCTATCGATGTACCAATTATTAAAATACTCATATGCATCTGGTCCATATAACGTAATTGGAGCGATGGTAATTCCAGGTATCGCATTTGGTGCTTTGGCATTGGCGCCTTTCTTGGATACAACGCCTGAACGTCGCCCATCAAAACGTCCGTTACCAACAGCATTCATGTTGTTGGCAGTAGCAGCACTTATTTATACAACTTGGGAATCAGTTGATGCGACTAACTGGGAAGCGGTTAAAGCACAAGGTGAAATTACTGATAAACATTTAGGGTTATTACCGGATGTTGAGGTTGATGAAACTTCTGAAGGCTATGAAATTTACCAAGCTCAGGCTTCATGTATCGGATGTCACGGCGGAGACTTAGCTGGTGTATCTGGACCTATGCTTTTAGGCAATGAATTAACAGCCGAAGAAGTACAAGAAGTAATCGTAAATGGCCGCGGCGGTATGCCAGGTGGAGCATTTACAGGTACTGAAGAAGAGCTTCAAGTTTTAGCTGAATTTATCGCAGGATTAAAGGAAGCAGAATAATCATTTTTAACTTAAAGAGGGTCAGAATGCTGACTCTCTTTTTCTATAGAAATTTTTTGCTTCTCTTACTAAGCGCGTATATAATAAAAGACGTGCATCTTTTATGAAAGTTGCACAAAATACATATGATATGAAAAGAATTTCGACTAGGAAAAGAAGGAGAACAAATGAGAGCATACGTCATGCAATTTTGGTATTTGATGAACCAGCGCGCATTTTTAAGTTTATTGCTTATTATTAATTTGCTCGGAACGATTTACGGTTATTATTGGTATAAAGGACAGCTTGCAGTAACAGAGCCGATTTATTATATTTTTGTCCCGGATTCACCGACTGCGAGCTTATTTTTCTGCTTCGCTATTATTGGTTGGCTTTTCGGGAAAAATTATAAATTGATGGAAGTGCTTGCACTCGTTACATTAATCAAATATGGTCTATGGGCAGTTGTAATGAATCTCCTTACATTGGCAGAAACGGGTGAACTAGGGGCGGCAGGCTGGATGTTGGTCGCTTCGCATTTTTTAATGGCAGTACAAGCAGTTCTTTATTTACCAAAATATCGATTTAAAATGTGGCACGTGATGGTTGCTGCTATTTGGACGCTGCATAATGACATTATCGATTATTTGTTTGGCCAAATGCCATTTTACCGTGTGATTTATCAATATCCAAGCGAGATTGGATATTTCACATTTTGGCTTTCGATTGCATGTATATTGCTCGCTTTTTTGGAAAGCCGCAAGCGCGAATATTTGCAACAGCAGTAGAAAGTCTTTAGAATTAAAGAGAATTGAAAGATATAGAAAGGAAGTACGATAATGGGAATGTATATCGTTTATTTTATCATCATTATGCTATTACCGTTGTATGCGCAAATGAAGGTGAAAAGTACGTACAAAAAGTTCGCTAAAGTTTCAGCTGAAAAAGGGATGACGGGTGCACAAGTGGCACGTTACATTTTAGATCAGCATGGTTTGACAGATGTACGTGTCGTGCCAACACAAGGTTATTTAGCTGATCACTATAATCCTGCAACTAAAACTGTTGCATTATCTGAAGACAACTATTACAATTCTTCGATCGCTGGTACAGCTGTAGCGGCGCACGAAGTCGGTCATGCGATGCAGCATGCGGATGCCTATTCATTTTTAACATTACGTTCAAAACTGGTCCCGGTTGCTAATATTTCATCAAATATGTCATGGATTTTCGTGCTGATTGGTATATTCGCTTCATCAACAGGCTTTTTAGCTTTAGGTATTGTTTTATTGGCAGCAGGTGTTGTATTCCAATTAGTAACATTGCCAGTGGAGTTTGATGCGTCGAAACGGGCGATGAATGAAGTCGTTTCCTTAGGCATCATTAATAATGGAGAAGAGCGTTCTGCGCGCAAAGTGCTGAATGCGGCGGCGATGACATATGTTGCGGCAGCGGCTGTAGCGGTTATGGAGCTATTGCGTCTCATCTTGATTTATACAGGCATGAGTTCCGACGATTGATTTTCAAAAAGTGTTAGGTAAATTCAGTTTACCTAACACTTTTTTTAATTTATTGGCTGCTTTTTATCATCTAATGTAAAGCCTTCACCCGCAACATCGCGAACGTCCATTATCGAGACGAATGCATGCGGGTCAATCCCA
Organism: Solibacillus silvestris; assembly: GCF_051967575.1. NCBI lineage: Bacteria > Bacillati > Bacillota > Bacilli > Caryophanales > Caryophanaceae > Solibacillus > Solibacillus silvestris. The sequence goes on along the minus strand of NZ_JBQCJW010000002.1, from coordinate 14,603 downwards.
TGGACAATGTTTTTTAAACGGACGATTTCATTTCGCGCCACAACACAGTAGAGTACATTCCGGTGCTCTTTCGTAAAATGGCCGTGTCCATCGAATATCGTGACGCCACGATCCATTTTTTCCGAAATCAAATCAGCTATTTCATCGGATTGAAGCGAAATGATAAAGGCGCCCTTTGCCGAATAAGCACCTTCTTGCACGAAATCGATGACACGACCGCCAATATAGACGGCGACCAATGTATACATCATAGAGCGAGCATCTAAAAACGTCAGCCATGAAAGGATAATGACGAAAAAATCAAAACCGAACATCGTTTTGCCCATGCTCCAGCCGAGATATTTATTCGCGAGCCGCGCTAAAATATCTACCCCGCCGGTCGTGCCGCCAAAACGGAATACAATGCCCAAGCCGATCCCAACAAATACACCGGCAAATAGAGATACGAGGAATAGGTCATCCTGTAAGTTCATATCGACTTCGTATATTTGGAATATTTTTAAGAAAACGGATACGCCAATCGTACCGATAATTGTATAGATGAATGATTTTCTACCTAGTAAACGCCACCCAAGTATGAACATTGGAATATTTAAGAGTAAATTCATTAATGCTGGGTCCCAATTTAGTGTAAAATATAAAATAAGTGTAATACCACTAAATCCACCTTCACCGAGTTGGTTCTGCATATTGAAGTGCACAAACCCAAAACTGAAGAGAGCTGTACCGATGAGGATCCCGATGATGTTTTTTATTTTAATACCTTGCATAGTAATCCTCCTGACATGTGATGTGTAAGAAAATGTTTATTAAAGTAGAAAAAAGGCTACAACGTTTATTATGTTTGATTTTAATGGATTTGACAACAGAGTCAATAAAGTTGAATTATGTGGAGTTTTTTTATAGTCCTATTACGATTATGGGCAAAATAAAATAAAATATTGCAGTTTTAAGAATAAAGGAGTTTATGTTATGACTATCAGAGTAGCGATTGCCGGAGCACGAGGCAAAATGGGAATGGAAGCAGTACATACTATTATGAAAAACGAATCGATGGAGCTTGTTGCAGCATTGGATTATAAAGAAGTCGGCACAACACTTGCGGCATTGGATGAATTCCCCAACGATTATGAAATTCCAATTTATATAAATTTTAGCGAGCTTGTACAACACACAAAACCGGATGTGCTTGTTGATTTAACGAATCCGCATTGTGTCTATGAACGGACAAAAGAAGCGTTATTACATAATGTGAGACCTGTTGTTGGCACGACAGGCTTTACAGATGAACAGCTTGAAGAATTGCAGCAATTGGCAAAAGAGAAGCAATTGGGCTGTATTATCGCACCGAACTTTGCCATTGGTGCCATATTGATGATGAAGTTTGCGAAAGATGCGGTGAAATATTTCCCCGATGTAGAAATTATTGAGATGCACCATGATCAAAAGCTTGATGCGCCGTCGGGTACAGGTATTAAAACAGCGCAGCTAATCAGCCAAGCGCGGGGGGCGAAAGAACAAGGACATCCAAATGAAAAAGAAACACATACTGGTGCAAGAGGCGCGGACTTTGAAGGGATGCGCATTCATTCGGTGAGACTTCCAGGTTTAGTCGCCCATCAACAAGTATTATTTGGGGGGACAGGGGAGCTATTAACAATTCGTCATGATTCTTTAAATCGCAGCAGTTTCATGGGCGGTGTTGTATTTAGTATTGAAAAAGTCATGAAAAGTAATACATTAATATACGGTTTAGAGAACATCCTTTAGAAATGAGTTGAAATTTATGAAAATTGCGTTAATAGCACATGATCGGAAAAAGGATAATCTGATTCAGTTTGCGATTGCATATCGAGCTATTTTGGAAGAGCATGATTTATATGCTACAGGAACGACTGGTACAATGATTGAAGCTGAAACAGGGCTTTCCATTACAAAATTCAGATCTGGCCCATTAGGCGGAGATCAGCAAATTGGGGCGATGATTGCCAATAATGACATGGATATGGTTTTTTTCTTCCGTGATCCTTTAACAGCCCAGCCGCATGAACCAGACGTTATGGCGTTGGTGAGATTATGCGATTTATATCATATCCCGCTTGCGACAAATATGGGGACAGCGGAAATTTTGCTGAAGGGATTACAAGAAGGCTTTGTTGATTGGCGCATTTTGGAGCAACGCAGGCAATAAAGAATAATTAATTGTACTTTTGAAAGGATGGGGAGACGAATGAAAAAATTAAAAATTGGTATTACATGTTATCCGACAGTTGGAGGTTCAGGAGTTATTGCAACAGAACTGGGGAAAATGTTGGCAGAACGAGGACATGAAATTCACTTCATTACATCGAGTGTACCATTTCGACTTAATAAAATTTATCCAAACGTCTTTTTCCATGAAGTTGAAGTTAATAATTATTCGGTATTTCAATATCCACCATACGATATTGCTTTAGCTAGTAAGATGGCGGATGTTGTGAAAGAGGAGAAGCTGGATATATTGCATGTGCATTACGCGATTCCACATGCTGTATGCGCTGTATTGGCCCGCCATATGAGCGGCGAGGATTTCGGTATTGTCACAACATTGCATGGTACGGATATTTCTGTTTTAGGCGAAGATTCGACATTGGCCCAGGCGATTAAATATGGGATTGATTGTTCGGATGCGGTTACAGCGGTCTCGGAATCATTGAAACAGCAAACTTATGATTTGATAGATACGAAAGTGCCGATTGATACGATTTACAATTTTGTGGACGACAATGTATTTAAGCCGGTTGACCCAGGCAATTTAAAAGAGCAATTCGGTATTTTGCCGCATGAAAAAGTACTGATCCACATTTCGAATTTCCGGAAAATCAAGAACTTGCCCGATATTGTTAATTCATTTATGAAAATTCGCGAACAGTTGCCTGCCAAATTATTGCTGGTCGGAGATGGACCGGAAAAACAGCGCGTTATGGATATTGTAAAAGCTTCACCATATAAAAAAGATGTACTATTCCTAGGTAAGCAAGAAAATATTACCGAGCTATTCGCAATTAGTGATTTAAAGTTATTGCTATCTGAAAAGGAATCTTTTGGACTAGTCTTACTAGAAGCGATGGCTTGCGGCGTCCCGGGAATCGGCACAGCAATCGGAGGGATTCCGGAAGTGATCGATCACGGTGTAAACGGCTATTTAGTGGAGCTTGGTGATACGCAGGCAGTTGCGGATTATGCAGTCGAGTTGCTGCAGGACGAGGAAAAACACGCTTCTTTCCGACAGGCGGCATTACAAGCAGTCCGTGAACAATTCCATGAATCAAAAATGATTGAGCAATATGAACGACTATATGAAAGAGTGGCGGAAAAAAAGAATGATTCCAAAACAGTGGCAAGCAGCGAAGGAAGTCATTAATAAGATAGAACAAGCCGGTTTTGAAGCATTTATCGTCGGGGGGGCAGTAAGGGATTATTATTTGAAAAAGGAAAATAATGATGTTGATATTGCCACTAGTGCATTGCCCGAAGAAATCCAGGCCGTTTTTCCTCATACAATTGACATAGGAATCGCTCATGGCACTGTGCTTGTGCTTGATTGCAACGAACCGATCGAAGTGACGACATATCGGACAGAGTCTACTTACAGCGATCATCGCCGCCCTGATAACGTGCAATTTGTCCGTAATTTAAAAGAGGATTTAAAGCGTCGGGATTTTACAATGAATGCGATGGCGCTCAGTAAATCAGGGGAATACATCGACTTTTATAATGGTCGTCAGCATATTGATAGTAAAATAATTTGCGCAGTAGGCGAACCAATTCAACGGTTTGAAGAGGACGCATTACGTATGCTGCGGGCCGTTCGCTTTGCAGCACAACTCCATTTTTCGATAGAGGGCAAAACATTTCAGGCGATACAACAAAAAGCGGCTACGATCACATATATTGCGATGGAACGGATTCAAGTGGAGCTATCAAAAATTTTCATATCCAATCATGTCCGGCTTGGAATCGAATATATGGAAAATACAACATTAGGCCGATACTTGCAAGGCGATTTCAATCAATATAAATGGACGGATTTCTATTCGGAAGATCGCCGAGTCGGCTGGGCTTACTTTTGTCTCGTCAATGAATGCGACCTCTCTTTGCTATCCGCCTATCGTTGTTCGAACAACGATAAGCTGTTTGCGAAAAGTGTTCTGGAAGCATATGAAAGCTTAATAAATGGCATACGGCCTATCGATTTAATGCGTTTTGATTTGTATATATTACAGACAGCCTATCAATTTGCCAAATGGCAAAATCGAATACTTTCATTTTCATATGAAACTTTGGCAGAGCGAAAAGATAACTTGCCGATCCAAAATGCGCAGCAGCTTGCGATATCCGGGAAAGATTTATTGAACTGGTCGTCCAAAAAACGCGGTGCCTGGATTAAAACGACTTTGGATGCAGCGATTCAAGCCGTCGTGAACAATGAAGTCGATAATGATAAACAACAGTTAAAGGAATGGTTTCATGCATTTGACGATGAAGGATGAAATTTTAAAACGGTTTTTAAACGCGGGAGGGGAGCCCATTTCGGGGCAGGTTTTAGCGGATGAGCTTCAAGTTTCAAGAACGGCTATTTGGAAGCATATGCAAACATTGAAGCAAGAAGGCTATGAGTTTGAAACGGTGAAAAAACGGGGGTATAAGCTTTTGTCGGTGCCCGATAAAGTCGATATGGGGCAATTGCAGCAGTTTTTGACGACGAAGCGCTATGGCCGGCAAGTGCATTATTATGAAAGAGTTGAATCGACACAGCTCGTAGCCCATGAGCTTGTAAGGGCGGATGCGCCAGATGGCACAATTGTCATTGCTGAACATCAAACAGCAGGGCGCGGGCGCATGATGCGCGAATGGGATTCATCTGAAGGGAAAGGTATTTGGATGACGCTAATTATCCGCCCTGATATCGCCCCGCATCAAGCACCGCAATTTACACTCGTAACGGCTGTATCGATCGTCCAAGCGATGAAGGCAAGTTTTAAAAACTTCACTCCCGAAATTAAATGGCCGAATGATATTTTGATAAACGGCAAAAAAACGACAGGCATTTTAACTGAAATGGTGGCAGAAGCAGATCGTATACAAGCATTGCTAATCGGAATCGGCATTAATGTGAATCAGAAGCGGGATGATTTCCCTGAACAATTAAAACAGATTGCGACATCAATTTCGATTGAAGAAGGCAAGGGGATTGAGCGCGTGCATTTAGTCGCAAATGTGCTCGATTTTTTGGAGCATTACAGTGATCATTATGTGAAAAACGGTTTTGCATTAATTAAAAAAATATGGGAAGAGTCTTCAGGAACAATTGGAAAACAAGTAAAAGCGACAACTTTGCGAGAAGTAGTTGAAGGACAGGCAATAGGCATTACAGAAAGCGGTGTGCTGGAAATTCGTCAAGCAAATGGCGATATTAAAGGCATTTATTCGGCTGATATCGAATTATTGTAAACCGGCCAGCCCGCTGTTTTTGCATACGGATTTACAATACCCGATAGCGGGCTTCATATTGTTCTGCTGGATAATTTCTTTTTGCAGAAAAAGTGAATTATTCTGTACGTTTTCTTTCAAACTTGTTATAGTAGCTCTAGGACAGTATCTATTAAAGAACTGTACCTGTTTTTAACAGTAAATGATAAAAAAATCTGCTTTGATCTACACAAGACAGAGACGGAAGAAAACACGCGTTGCATTTCGCATCATTTTGCACTTTATTAGTGGACAATAACGTATTAGTTGTTGAAATATCCACGAACAGCTCATTTTTTCGTGTGAAAACTGTTCATCTAAAGTATGAAATATGTTGATTAACGTAAGACACCACCCTTCTGTCTAAATTTAGACAGAAGGGTATTTTTGTTTTCTTTCCACTTGAGGAGGAATAACATGAAAACAACAGCTCAGTTTTTGAAAATGAAGGAGCAAAACGAAAAAATCGTCATGATTACGGCATATGATTATCCGGGAGCCAAATTTTCCGAAGCGGCAGAAGTCGATATGATTCTAGTTGGTGACTCATTGGGGATGGTCGTCTTGGGCTATGAATCGACAATGCGTGTTACGGTCGATGATATGATTCATCACAGCAAAGCGGTTCGTCGCGGTGCCCCAAATACATTCATCGTTGTCGATATGCCTTTTGCCTCGTATCACGGCGATGTCAATGAAACACTTAAAACAGCTGTGCAAATGATACAGCAAACGAACGCGAACGCACTAAAAGTGGAAGGCGCGGATGAAATTATACCTGTCATAAAAAAGCTGACCGATGCAGGCATTCCGGTTGTGGCGCATTTAGGGCTGCTGCCACAATCTGCAGGCGTTCTCGGCGGCTATAAAGTGCAAGGGAAAACCGCTCAGCAGGCTGAAAAATTAATGGCCGATGCTTTATTAGTCGAACAAGCGGGCGCATGTGCAGTTGTGCTTGAATGTATCCCTCATCAGCTGACTGAAGTCGTATCGCAAAAGTTGAAGATTCCGACGATTGGAATTGGCGCTGGTGTAAACGCGGATGGCCAAGTTTTAGTGTTCCATGATTTATTGCAATACGGAAAGCACCATATTCCGAAATTTGTCGAAGGTTTTGCACAAGTCGGTGACGAAATTGAACGTGGTATCGCCAATTATGCGAAAGCTGTAAAAGCAGGGACGTTCCCGACATTGCAACAAAGCTTTACGATGAAAGAAGATGAATTAAACGAGCTATACGGAGGCGTAAAATAATGAATGTATTGACGACAATTGCCGAAATACGAGATGCCGTGCTTGCAGCAAAAAACAACAGGCAAACAATCGGCCTTGTGCCGACGATGGGCTATTTGCATGAAGGGCATTTAACATTGGCATCGAATGCACGCAAAGAAAATGATGTTGTCATAATGAGCATTTTTGTGAATCCTACACAATTTGGCCCAAATGAAGATTTCGAATCATATCCGCGCGATTTAGCGCGCGATACGGAGCTCGCTGCATCAGCAGGCGTGGATTATATATTTGCTCCGTCTGTGGAAGAGATATATCCACAAGATGGCGGCATCTATATCCGGGCTGGGCGACAAGCGCAAATTTTATGCGGTGCGAGTCGGCCGGGCCATTTTGATGGGGTATTGCAAATCGTGGCAAAGCTCTTTAATTTAGTGCAGCCAGACAGCGCTTACTTCGGTCAAAAGGATGCACAACAAGTGGCGATTATTCAAACGCTGGTGCGCGATTATAACTTCCCGGTAGAGCTGCGGATTATTCCAGTCGTTCGCGAAGAGGACGGTTTGGCAAAATCGAGCCGCAATGTTTATTTAAGCGCGGATGAACGCTGTCAGGCACCCGCCATTCAACAAGCGCTCCAATTGGCAAAACGAGAGCTAATAGAATCACGGAATGTCGAAAAAGCATTAACGCTTGCCACGAAAATTATAGAAGACAATACAGATGGAAAAATCGATTATTTCTCGATTTTATCGTATCCTGACTTGAAAGAAGTAGATGAACATTCAGGGCAAATCGTCTTGGCGGCTGCTGTATATATCGGAAAAACACGTTTAATCGATAATTTAATTTTTTCTTTAAAAGGGGAAGTAGCACATGTTTAGAATGATGATGAATAGTAAAATCCACCGTGCACAAGTAACACAGGCAGATTTGAATTATGTAGGCTCGATTACGATTGATGAGGATATTTTAGACGCGGTTGGCATGCTGGCAAATGAAAAGGTGCATATCGTAAACAATAATAACGGAGCGCGTTTTGAAACATATATCATCGCGGGAGAGCGCGGGTCAGGTGTCATCTGTGTAAATGGCGCAGCAGCACGTCTTGTGCAAAAGGGCGATATTGTCATTATCATTTCGTATGTGTATGTGGACAATAAAGAAATAGCCGATCATAAACCGACTGTTGCCATTATGGGAGACAACAACATAATAAAAGAAATGATCAACTATGAACCAGAAGAGACTGTAATGTAGAATAAGAGTGAAAAGCTGTCTTGAAAATCAACCTTCGAGACAGTTTTTTTATTACAAAATGTTATTATGAGCATAATTTTGTAATTTTTATAATACATTCCTGTAATATATTTGAAATATTCAATGTGTACACTGTACTTAGTTTGTTTTTGTTAAATATTACAAATGGTACAGGGGGAAATAACTAATATGTTTCGGAATAAACTATTATTTAGCCTTGCTTTCATAATTATCACTATCTTATCCTGCTCCAATATTGCTGATGCTGCAACACATACAGTGAAGCAAGGAGAAGAATTGGATGAAATTGCAGAACGTTATGACACGACAGTATACACATTATTGGAATTAAATGAACTTGCCGATATAGAACAAGCATCTGAGGGCTTCGTTTTAAAATTGCCGGACCATATTCAAAATAAAAAAGAAACAGCAGAAAAAAAAGAAACGTTGGATGACTTTGAAGTAGTAAGCACATTGACTGTCGAAGCGAGCGCATTTACGGCATATTGTAAAGGCTGCTCAGGCAAAACAGCATATGGCATTGATTTAAAGAAAGACCCGAACATTAAATTAATCGCTGTAGACCCGAAAGTTATCCCTCTAGGAACAAAAGTATGGGTGGAAGGATACGGCATTGCGGTCGCCGGCGATACAGGCGGCTCCATAAAAGGGAATCGAATTGATGTATTTGTGAAAACGAAGAAAATCGCCTATAATTGGGGACGAAAAAAAGTTGAAATCAAAATATTAAAATAATATATTAACTATCAGCGATTATTATTGTGTAATTGCTGTTTTTTTATTTGTAATCATTAAAAAGCAATATAAAATAGCGGGAAAACGGCATTTCAAATCCTAAATTACTTATAAATAATTTTATTTTCGATAGTATTGTTTTGTATAAAAATGGTATTTATAATAGTTGAAAGGGGGCATTATTATGAGAGAATTAAAATCAATTCGACTCAAATTATCACTTTCAATTATTGGAATACTAGTCGTTGTAATATGTACTTTAATGTATGTTACGTACTCCACAACGAAGGCGACAATTCAGCAGCAATTAGAAGAGAGCTTAGTGATACAAGCGAATAGTATGAAAGATTATGTGGATGAAAAAATGGCGAGAATCATGGCAGATGTTGAAACTATTGCAACCCGACAGGAAATTCAAAATTTAAACAAACCGATTATGGAAAATTACTTAAATCAACAAATTGATAATATAGAAGAATATTTACACTTTGCCATTGTGAATGAAAAAGGACAGGCTGATTTCTTTAATGGAATAATGACAGATGTATCCAACATACCGGCTGTTCAAAGCGCATTGGATGGAAATACAGTCATTTCGGAAATTTTCCGCAGTGATGAAAATGGGGAGCCACTAATGCTTGTCGTCTCTCCAATCGATACAAAAACATCAGGGAAACATGCACTTATTGCTGTTTTGGATGGTTATATGATGGCCAATATTGCGTCCGATGTGAAAGTTGGCGAAACAGGATTCGCGCTTGTGCTGACAGGTGAAGGAACAGTATTGGGCCACCGTAATCTAGAATGGGTGAAGGAATCATTGAATTTTATTGAGCAGGCCGAAAAGAATGGCACAATGATAGAGGAGGCGAATGCTTTGAAATCGACTGTACTGCCTGATGATATGGGCATCGTGCCATATATGTCGTCAAGCGGGGGGCAGCGATATATTGCGTTTGATACGCTAAACAACGGATGGAAAGTCGGTCTTGTCGCAATGGAGGAAGAATTTTTGGCTAGCCTTGACAAAACGCGGAATTTAGTCATTATCGCTTCCATTATTACTTTGCTTATCGCGATGATTTTGACACGTTGGATTGCGCTTTCTATTTCCAAGCCAGTCAATGAAATCAGAAAAGTAAGCGAAGAATATGCTGCAGGGGACTTTACAACAATGCTCAGCGAAAAATATATTCATCGGCAAGATGAAATTGGGCAATTGGCGAAATCGATTCAAATGATGGCAAGCAATACACGTTCTGCTATGAATAATGTGAATGATGGTTCTGTAAAAGTTTCGAATGCAAGCATTGAGATGGGCGACAGCATTGAGAAGATGGAAAATGTGATGAATCAAATCATCCGTGCAATTAATGAAGTTTCAGAAGGTTCCAAGACACAAACTGTCATGGCTTCGGAAAGCGCGCAATCGATGGAGCAAATGTCCCAAGGTATTCAAAATGTCGCTGAATCGGCATCATTAATTGTTGAAAACGTCGATTTTATCCGGCAAAAAATGAGAGAGGGCGAGCAAGCGGTGGCTGATTCGATTAGACAAATGCGCTCTATTCAATCAGGTGCAGAACGTGAACTGCAAATTATCAGCTTATTGGAAAACGAATCCAAAGAAATCGGCTCCATATCAAAAATTATTACAGACATTGCTGATCAAACAAATTTGCTAGCTTTAAATGCATCAATCGAAGCTGCACGTGCCGGAGAAGCAGGAAAAGGTTTTGCAGTTGTAGCAGATGAGGTACGCAAGCTTTCCGAACAAACGGCAAACTCGGCCGCGAAAATCAATGGATTAATCGCCACTGTCCAAGTGTATACGAAGGATGTGCTGGAAGCAGCGAAAGGAAGCTCGGAAAATGTAGGTGAGGGCATTGCAACAATCGGCAATGTAAGTGAACGATTTACGGAAATAGTACAGGCAATTTCAACAATTACCGTGGAAATGGAAGGCTTAAGTGCAGCAGCGGAACAAATGTCTGCCAATACGGAACAAGTATCGGCTGCCGTTGAGGAGATGGCATCAACTGCGCGAAATGCGGACGAACAAGTACAGACGGTCACATTAACAGTGCAACAATTCGGCAGTGCTGTTTCCACCATCAGTGCTGAGTCGGAAAGTCTGGAGCAAATGGCAGAGGAGCTGCAAAAGCAAGTAGATCAATTCAAGTTTTAGCATGAAACAGTTTCAAGCTTGGCCGAGCATGAATTCGGTCAAGCTTTTTTTAGTGTTACATATTGGTTTAAGTAAAGATGCTGAAAGGGAATGGCATATTTTAAATGCTGTGGAACTGGAACTGCAGTTTGTGGTCATCCGCATACGGGACAATAATTTTCGAATGAAAAATGGAAGTGTAGTTGCATTCCGCAAATTGCAGTGCTAATGTGAAAAATGAGGTGGAAAATATGGAAAATTTTGATTTGGCAGTCATTGGTGCAGGACCAGGAGGATATGTAGCTGCGATTCATGCAGCAAAAAGCGGGTTGAAAGTAGCGCTTGTTGAAAAGGATAAAGTAGGTGGCGCTTGTTATAATGTCGGCTGTATTCCTTCAAAAATTATGCTGGAGCATAGTAAATTAGTGCAGGAAATCCGGCGAGGAACCAATTGGGGTGTTACCGTACCTACGATTAATATTGACTTCCCTAAATTAATGCAGCGTAAAGACCGGGTTGTCGAGGAATTATTGATGAATATTGAAACGTTTATTGAAAATGCGCAAATTACGATGTATAGAGGAAAAGCGACAGTGACCGCAGAACGAAAAGTCATTGTCGGCACCGAAACTTTTACGGCAAAACATGTTATTTTGGCAACAGGAAGCCGCCCATTTGTCCCTCCTTTTAAAGGGATTGAAACGGCAAATTACTATACGACAGATACATTTTTCTCGATCGAGCAGCTTCCTGAACAGCTAACGATTATCGGGGGCGGGGTCATTGCAATTGAAATGGCATTTGCTTTAGCGCCTATGGGAACAAAGGTAACCGTATTAAACCATAGTAAAGATATACTGCAAACAGAAGAACCGGATGCCCGTCCGATTATTAAAGAAAAAATGAAGCTGCTGGGAATCGAGCTCATCACGGATTTCACATTTGAAGAAATTCATGAAACCGAAGTGCAAACATCGATCGGGAATTTCCCGTATGAAAATTTGTTGTTTGCGACAGGGCGCCGTCCAAATACCGAAATAGCTGAGGCGCTGGAAATGCAAATGGATGGACGTTTAATAAAAGTGAACAACCACTATGAAACGAGCATTCAGGGCATTTTTGCGATTGGCGACTTAGTTGGGGGCTTCCAGCTTGCACATTCTGCAAGTGCAGAAGGTGTACATGCAGTTGACTATATTTTAGGAAAACATCCAAAAGTGATCAATCAGCAGGAAATTCCGCGCTGTGTATATACACATCCGGAAATTGCGACTTTCGGCATGCTTGAGCATGAAGCGCCTGCGGACAGTATTGTCACAAAAATGTATTTGCCGACAAACCCGAAAGCCCTGCTTGAAGGCAATACACAAGGCTTCATGAAATTTGTGGCGAGCCCTGAAGGGGATATTTACGGGGCATGTGTCGTTGGGGACGGCGCGACCGAAATGATCAACTCAATGCTTGCCGCAAAAGTGCTGGGAGGGTCAGTAAAAGATTTGGCACGCCTCATTTTCCCGCATCCGACCGTAAGTGAGCATGTTGGTGATGCAGCGAGATCTGTTTTTGGCAAGGCGATACACGCATAAAATTTGGCGCTGCGAAGCAATAATCGGCTTCGCAGCTTTTGCAATTCGATTTCTTTTTTATTTTGCCGAATTTTTATATAATGGAGGAGAATAAACCCAATATGAGGTGACATATGGAAATCCGGACAATGGAATTTGTGGAAAAAGAAGTTGAAAACACTTTATATCATTGTATTGATTTAAAAATAGAAGAGGACTATATTGCGATGGGGCAATTATTTGCAAAGGTGCTGGCGCTTTTGCAGCAGTATCGGCTTATTAGTCCGACATTGCAAGTGATTATACAACCTGAACAATGCTTAACCGAAACACGTATTCTACTGGAAAGTTTGCAAGAGGCTCAAAGAAGGCATGTTTCACGTAGAAAGCTGCTAACCCATCGGCAAATTTTGAATGTATGGCTCAGGAAAAATCAGCATTATCAACGGGAAATTTTGCCCGGCTTTTTCTAGTCAGGGAGGTTTTTTACAAAAAAATTAAGTTACTCTGTAAGATAAAGTACAGGTACTTGTATATTATGTCTTATGAAATGGAATTTTTGTTTATCATGTTTCACATTTAATGAAAATGCACATTACTAAATGAAATTTTAGTGGTGTGCTTTTTTAATGTGCCTGGCATGCACAACAGCTCGGTGGTGAAAGTCCGCTACAGGCTTGGCAGTAGGGATTGTTAGCGAAAAGACAAGGGTGTCCATGGTGACGTGGAATCTGAAGGAAGTTGGACGCGAACTCCCGCACTGACGAACAGAAATCAGATAAAAGGTTGACTTGGGCCGGATGAGCTTGCTAAACAAAGTGAAGTCCAATGCTGCCAAAATCCCATACAGTAAATCTGGCAGTTACATGAGAAAAAAGCGGTTATGCTTACCCGGGGAGGTCTCTTGAGGGTTATGCAATTAACAATCTGTTTAGTGATGGCACAAGAAGCATTATAATACCCTGCATCTAATGTGATTTCTCTCGCATATGCTCCAAACAATTCATTTAATTGATCGACTTGTCCAGGTAAGGTTTTATGGCCGGGAACGTTGGCGGCTGTCACGTTTGTTGCAATAATAAAGCCATGAAGCGTATCGACAATCCGATGTTCAAAATACGCTAACTTGCCCCGTTCCACGTGTTTGACAGAAAGCCGGGCATCGGCATCAAATGGACTGAAATTCGTGGGATAATAATCGATTTTAGGCTCAGCTGGTTTTAAAGCTTTTTTTCGTAACGTGTGCGAAAGGCATTAATCGATTCGAGGTCTTCTGATTTCCCCATCATCCGCCATTTATAAATTGCGTCACTTCTGAAATCTTATCGCCGTTCAATAAATGCGACATACCATATATTTCGCCTTCTCCATTATGATTTACCGCAGCGTCAATATCATTCACAATCTGCTTTATATATTCAAATGCTTGACGCATGTTTTTATCAGTCGGGTTCCATTGGTCAGCAAGTTCCGTTGACTCCTTCGCTTCACCGTTAGGACCTAAATGTGCCGTGCGTACAAATTGATTATGTGAAATGTAACTTGATAGAAGAAACAAGTTCGAATGTTCCTTTTCGATTTTATCACTTTCTAGCATCAATTGTTCCGGAAATTCACGAATGACTTCTTGTGCCTTCAAGTAATATTCAAAACCTTCGTCGTTATTGGCTTCTTTCAATTTTGGATTGTCCATTGGTTCAGAAAGCATTGCGTTCATTTTCGAAGCCCACTCCCCCAATTCTGCATTAAATAATACAGGTTCGGTTGCTTCCCCAACGACTCCTACAACGTTATCGTTTTTTGAGTTATCTTCGTTGCTTGTATGTTTGAAACTCACAAATTCACGAATTCCGAATATGGCAGTAATCATAACAACAATAGTCGAACTAAGTAAAAATTTTATTTTCATTCACATACCCCGCTTTCTCTAATAAAGGGAGTATATCCAATAAGTAGTATATTTACAATAACAAGGCTCTTCACCAAAAGTTGGGGATGACAAAACTTCATGCCAAGGCGAGTTGATTGGACTGGAGGGGAGGCGAGTGTTCGTGCTGACGGTTTCACCTTTCGCACTGTAAAAACACCAGCTGACGGCTAGCGCCTTT